>JAYUCY010000038.1:0-53941 GCA_043740085.1 Ilumatobacteraceae bacterium | reverse complement strand
GCACCCGCGCGTCTGCCGCGCCGCATCCCCACCCCGCCGAAAGCCCGGTCGAAGAGTCCCCGCAACTGCCACAGCGCGTTGCCGGCGGGCCAACCGTCGTCGTCGCCGAGGGCGCAGAAGACGTCGAAGGCGCGTTCCGGCGAGGCCTCGACCCGATGGAGGTGGCGCTCGAGCAGCAGGCCCTCATGGACCGCCATCTGGCGGCCCTCGGGCTGACCGCGGCTCACACTGGCCAGGCTCGACGCCCAGGTAGTCTCGACGTCATCCGCCGCATCCCGAACTGGCGCATCGCACGGTCGTCACGGATCACGACCTCCGTCTGCAGGCTTTGGATCAAGGGGTCGGCGATGCGGTACGGGATCGGGTGACGAGGTCGACGAATCGGCTGCTCAGCTCGGGCCGGGGCCACCGGGAGGGCCACGATGCCGCGCCGTAGGCCTCGAATCCGGGCGTAGTGGAACATCATCTCCCGGGTAGCTCATCTCAGACAGCCATTGAACCTCCCGTGCTCATCACTTCGCGGCACGGGGCGAGCACCGGAGGCCATAGTCCCGAACCCGCCGGCGGCGCCGGTGGGCTGCCGGCAACCCTCGCCAAGGCCCGCGTCGGGTTCCTGGCAAACTGTTGAAGTGTTCGACGATGTGAAAGAGGACCTGTTCACCGTTCGGCAGCGGAGGCTGCGGGCTGTGATGAGCACCGCCGGGGTGCAAGCGATCTTGACGGCAGATCCGATCAACATCGTCTACGGGTGTGGTGTGCGGAACATGACCGTGTTCGGGATGATAGGGCCGTAGCGGTTCTTGTTGCTGTTGAAGCAGTTCCCGCGATCCTGATCGAGTTCGCCGGTTGTGAGCACTTGGTGGATGGGGTGGCGACAGTCGACGAGGTTCGTCCCGCGCCGGGCAGCACGGCCAACTCCGGGCCCTCGTTCGCCGCGGCAGCTGCCCGGTTCGCCGAGGAGATCGCCGCTGAGTGCGGGCGGCGCGTCGGCGCCGATGGGGAGCTCGCCGTGGAGCGGGTCGACTTCGTGTCCACCGACCGGTTACGCGCATGAGGTTTGGTCCGGGCCGACGCAACCGGGGTTGTTGTTGGAGGCCCGGCGGATCAAGCAGCCGCCCGAGCTGCACCTGATGCGGGAGGCGATCCGTCGGGTGGAGCACGGTGTGGGCACGATGGAACGCGCCCCGCGCTCGGGTCTCACCGAGGTGGACGCGTGGGCGGTGTTCCACCACGATCTGATCGCGATGGAAGGCGCCACAACCGATCCCCGATACGGCACCATCGGCGTGCGTAGACGCGGCCGATGGACATTTGCGCGCCCGTCGCCGGCTCGGCTGCTGTGGAACTGAATTGCCCGTCGTGATGAATGAGACGTTCGGCAGCGTCGAGAATCGCGTCGATCGACTACTGGCTGCGGCGCTGACGAGGCTCCGTGCGTAGTTCCTGCATCGCCGTCGACCATACGGCACCGAACCAATCGACCTACGATGAGGGACATGCGACTGGCAGCGATTCAACACGACATCGTGTGGAGCGACCGGGCTGCCAACTTCGCACGGTTGGCCCCGATGATCGCGTCTGCCGTAGCCGGTGGTGCACGCCTCATCTTGCTGACCGAGACGTTCTCCACCGGGTTCGCAGTCGACGACCCGTCGTTGGGTGAACCAGAGGGTGGCCCCTCGTCACAGTTCCTGTTGCAGCAGGCTGTGCTCCACGGCGTGTGGGTGGGCGGCAGCTGCCCGGAGATTCCAGCCGACTCGGACCCGGCCGACTCGCGACCAGCCAACAGTTTCGTGCTCGCTGGGCCAGATGGCACGGTGCACCGATACCGCAAGATTCACCCGTTCACCTACGGCGGGGAAGATCGACATTTCCGCCCCGGCAATGCCGTTGTCCAGGTGGAAATTGAGGGCGTGCGCGTCACGCTGTTCGTCTGCTACGACCTGCGCTTCGCAGACGAATTCTGGGGCCTCGCCACCACCACCGACCTGTACCTCGTGCCTGCCAACTGGCCCGAGGCACGCCGCAACCATTGGATGGCACTCCTGCAGGCTCGCGCCATCGAGAACCAGGCCTACGTCGTTGGGTGCAACCGGGTGGGCGAGGGTGGCGGCCTGAGGTATGTGGGCGACAGTCGCATCATCGACCCGCTCGGCGAGCTGCTGGCAACAGGCTCGCAAGGCGAGACGATTCTCTTCGCAGACATCGAACCGGCCACCGTCGCGGCCGTGCGCGACCGCTTCCGCTTCCTGCCCGACCGCCGCTAGCGGGGCGCGGCCATTGCCTCGCTAGCCGAGAGTGCGCAGTCGGGCAACGGCTTCGTCCAGCACTTCCAGCCGCTTGCAGAACGCGAACCGCACCAGGTGCCTGCCGGCGGCCTTATCGGCGTAGAGCACCTCGTTGGGAATTGCGACCACACGACAACGGTGCGGCAGCGCGCGACAGAACGCCATGCCATCGCCGTCAGGTTGCAGCGGACGAATGTCGACCGTGACGAAGTAGGTACCGCTGGTCGGCATGACGTTGAACCCCGCAGCGACCAGCCCGGGTAACAGCCGATCGCGCTGCGCCTGCAGCCCCGCGGCAACCCCCTGGAAGAACGAGTCGGGCAGGCCCAGACCCAATGCGATCGCCGGCTGGAAGGGCCCACCGCCGACGTAGGTGAGGAACTGCTTGGCGGTTCGCGCCGCCTGTACCAGCGCCGCCGGACCGCAAAGCCAGCCGATCTTCCAGCCAGTGGTGTTGAACGTCTTGCCGCCGCTGGAAATGCTGAGCGTGCGTTCGCGCATGCCGGGCAGCGACGCCATCGCAATGTGCTGCTGGTCGTCGAAAACGAGATGCTCGTACACCTCGTCGGTGAGCACGACCAAGTCCCGTTCAATCGCCACGTCAGCAATGAACTGCATCTCCTCGCTGGTGAACACGCGGCCGGTGGGGTTGTGTGGGGTGTTGAGCAGAATCAGCTTGGTCCTCGGCGTCACAGCGGCGAGGAACTCGGTGGGGTCGAAGGTGTAGTTCGGAGGACGCAGCAGCACCGGCTTGACGACGCCGCCTGCCATCGCGATACAAGGCGCATAGCTGTCGAACATGGGGTCGAACACCACCACCTCGTCGCCGGCGTCGAGCATGCCCAGCAGTGCCGCAGCCACCGCCTCGGTTGCGCCAACGGTGACCAGTACCTCGCTGTCGGGGTGGTATTCCAGACCGTAGAAGCGCTGCTGGTGCGCGGCGATCGCGTTGCGTAACACCGGCATTCCCGGCCCGGGTGGGTACTGGTTGAGGCCGCCGTTGATGGCGCTGATCGCTGCGTCGAGGATCTCGCGCGGTGCGTCGGTATCGGGGAAGCCCTGCCCCAGATTGATGCTGTCGGTGGCCACCGCAATGCCCGACATCTCGGCGAAGATGGTGGTGCCAAAGCCCTGCAGCTTTGAGGTCAGATACGGCTCCTGCGGTGACGACACAGCAGCAGGTTACGACAACGGTGTGGCGGGCAAGGGTGCTCGTGTCAGTCGACCAGGTTCTCGGGGCCGAAGCTGTGCGGCAGCAGCTCGTCCAGTGTGAACGTCCTGCGCAGACCCTCCGGGCCGCACGAGTAGATCGGCGTGTCCGGCCCGGCGAACTCGCGAAGTTTCTGGCGGCAACCGCCGCAGCAGGTGCCGATCACCTCGCCGTTGCTGATGGTGAGGACCTCAACGATCGTCCGCTCGCCCGCTGTGATCATCGCCCCAATTGCGCTGGTCTCAGCACACCAACCCTGCGGGTAGGCGGCGTTCTCGACGTTGCAGCCGGCATAGACACGACCACTCTCGCTGCGCACCGCAGCCCCCACCGGGTAGCGGCTATAGGGGGCGTGGGCGTTGCCGTGAGCAACGAGCGCGGCGTCAAACATCTCCTGCTGTGCGGGTGTCATCGAGGGGCCATTCATCGCGCCGACTGTATCTACGGCGAAGAGGCCCTGTGGGCAGTGACCGTCCAGTCGTCGGACACGCTGAGCTCCCAGCCGTCCAACAAGTACCGCGTCGTAGGTTGCAGCAGCGCCTGATACGGCGGACTGCCGATCTCCGGCGTCATCGGTGCGAGCGCACCGTCGATGATGTGCACGCTGTGTATCGCGATGCCGTCGGCCGGAAGATGGTCGTTGAGACCGTCGGCGGCCAACAGTTCGACGGTGTAGAACCCACCGTCGCCGTTGTCGAGCACCAGCAGACGTGCGCCCTTGTCGCCATTCGACGACGACAACTTCACAGCAGCCTCGTCGTTGGCGACTACGACGTCCCTGGCGGGCAACCAGCCCGCAAGAAACAGATTGATGGCCAACGTCCCCGGGCCGTCGCGTCGGGCTGGGTCCGCCTCGCGCGGTGCCGCGCTGTTACTCATCAGATCGAGGCCGCTGAGATAGGCGCCGGCCTCGTTGAGGCCACTGTGCACCCATCCCAGCGAGTGGCCGATCTCGTGTTCAACCAAGTCCATCGGTGGGTCGTCAGCCCAGTCCGGATGAAAGTCGCTGGCACCCACGTACGCGACGCGGCGGGTCGTCGCTATCGAGCACAAATCGGCCGCCGGGCACGGCTCCCCGCCGCTCCCGAAGCCGCCCGGTTGATCTGCGCCGTGCTCGGCATCGGCGACGACCAGCACTGCATCCGCACTCTCGCCCGCGCCCGCAATCGCGCCGTCGACACAGGCCTGCGGTTGGTCATCGGCGACGATTGTCACCTCGCCGCCGGCAGTGAACAACGGTCGATACTGACCATGCGAGAGCGAGTCGAAGTACGCGGAAACGCGGGCGCTCACCACGTCGGTGACACCCTGGGGTGTGAGCGGCAATCGCAGTGGCAGGCCGCCGTACATCGCGGCCGTTGCATCCAGCGGTATGTGGCAAATCCAGACCTCGAAGTGGTCGTCTCCCACCGTTCGCGCACCGCCCGCCGAGGGTGTGGCGAGGAGCGCAGTGAGCGCGGCTGGCAAGGGTTGCTCGGCGGCAGGCTCATCGCTACTGCAGGCGCTGCCCAGCATTGTCAGGGAAACAGCGCCCGCAATCGCTCTGATCAGCCATCGCCTACCCATGTGGGCAGGCTAGGTGCGACTGAGTCGGTCCCGCGTGTCAGCATGGACACATGCGCGTCTCACTACTTCGACAACGGCTACTCGGCAATCCCGTATCGCGCACCATTCTCTCCATCTGGGCCTGGCTGATGATCGGTGTTGTCGTGATCGTATGGGTGCCACTCACGTTCATCGTCTTCATCGCCACGGCACCGTTCGACAAGGGTCGCTACCGCGCCGGATGGATGTTCCGGCGGCTCTGCGTGGTGCACACGTGGTTGAACCCGCTGTGGACGTTCCGAACCAGCGGCCTGGAGATCACTGACCCGCGGCGGCCCTACGTAGTGGTAGCCAATCACGAGAGCTTCGCCGACATGCTGCTGATCTCGCACCTGCCGTGGGAGATGAAGTGGCTGGCGAAAGAAACCTGGTTCAGGTTCCCCCTCGTCGGATGGCTGATGATGATGGCCGGCGACATCAAGATCATTCGTGGCAACAAGCAGAGCATTGTGACCGCGATGAAGGGTTGCCACGATCGCCTCGACAGGGGCGTCAGCGTGATGCTGTTTCCAGAGGGCACTCGTACCCGCGACGGCGAGATGGGCGAGTTCAAGGACGGCGCCTTCCGGCTGGCCATCGAGACCGGCCATCCGATTCTGCCGATAGTGGTCAACGGCACCCGTCAGGCCATGCAAGCGGGGGACTGGCGCTGGAACATTACCAACGCGGAAGTGCGGGTTCTTGCGCCGATAGAAACTACCGGGATGACAAAGGCCGACGTGCCCGAATTGCGCGACCGCGTTCGCACGATCATCGCCGACGAGCTCGCGCTGATGAGGGCCTGAGCGTGCCCAGACTGTTCGCCAGCGACGACGACGCCGACCTGGTTCGTGCTGAACGCGATGTGCGCGCCACCTTCACCGGGCTCGATCTGGACCTCAGTTCCCTTTCTGCTGTCTCCAACATTTTTCGCGCCGCAACGGCTGTGCGCAACCACATGGAGAGCAGAGTTCTGGCACAGCACGAGCTGAGCTGGAGCGCGTTCACCACCCTGTTTGTCCTGCGCGTGTGGGGCGAGATGGACGCGCGCTCACTGGCCTCCGAGGCTGGCGTGACCGCTGCGACCTTGACCGGTGTGATGAAGACGCTGGAAGCACGCCAGCTACTGCGCCGCAAGAACGATCGCGCGGACGGGCGGCGCGTGTTGGTGGGCGTGTCGGCCAAGGGTCGCAAGGTGGTCGACGAGATCATGCCCGCCTTCAACCGCCACGAGCGCTTGGTCACCCAGGCGCTCACCGAACAGGAACAGATTGAGTTGGCCCACGCGCTGCGCACCATCCTGCGCACCGTCGAAGCCATCGACCTGTAACTGCACTGCTACTCACACGGGAGACACGATGGACCTGCAACCTGCCGCCGCTGGCTTCGACGCCACCAGGCTCGACCGCATCGCCGCGCATCTTGAGCGCCACTACATCCAGCCCGGCAAGATCGCTGGCTGCCAGGTGGCCGTCGGTCGCCACGGCCATCTCGCGTACGCCGCGTCGTTGGGCCTGCGCGACCGCGAGCGAGGTGTTGCGATCGATGACGACACGATCTTTCGCATCTACTCGATGACCAAACCGATCACCTCCATCGCGCTGATGCAGCTGTTCGAGCAGGGCATGTTCCAGCTGGACGACCCGGTCGCTCGACTGTTCCCCTCCTGGCGCAACCATCGGGTATGGGTCTCGGGCGGCGGCGACGACATGGTCACCGAGCCATCGCGTCGCCCGGTGTCGTTTCGCGATCTGCTCTCGCACACCAGCGGCATCACCTATGGCGGCGTGTTGCCGGGCATGGGCGACCAGCATCCGGTGGACGGGTTGTATCGCAAACTCAAGATCCGCAGCGCCGGTGTACACACCACCATGCCAGAATTCATGGAGAAGCTGTCGCAGGTACCGCTGCGGTTTCAGCCGGGCACCGCATACATGTACTCGCTGGCCACCGATGTGGTTGGCGCGCTGGTCGAGACCCTGTCGGGCCAGCCGTTCGCCGAGTACCTGCAGCAGCACATTCTTGGGCCGCTCGGGATGACCGATACGTCGTTCCAGGTCGCTGCTGAAAAGATGCATCGGTTCGCTGGCAATTACGCGCGCAACGTGGACAAGACGACGTCGCTGATGGACGACGCGGCAACGAGCGCGTTCACGAAGCCCCCCGCGTTCGTGTCGGGTGGTGGCGGGTTGACCGGCACTGTGGCCGACTACATCCGCTTCTGCGAGATGCTCCGTCGTGGAGGCGAGCTGGATGGCCAGCGGATCATTAGCCCGCGCACGCTCGACCTGATGCGGCTGAATCACCTGCCGGGCGGCAAGGATCTCGCCTCGGTCGACGTGGATCTGCTGGAGCTGCGCGGCAGCGTTGGCGTCGGCTTCGGTTTGGGCTTCGCTTCCACCATCGACCAGGTCGCAACGGGAGGGCTCAGCCGCGGTGACTTCTACTGGGGCGGCGCAGCCTCCACTGTGTTCTGGGTGGACCCGATCGAAGACCTGTGGGTCGTGTTCATGACCCAGCTGATGCCCTCAAATTCCTTCGACTTCCGCGGCCAACTCCGCAGCCTCGTCTACAGCGCCATCATCGACTGAGACCCGATCGCCAAACTCACAGGTTGGAAGTGGTGTCAAATCGCTGCCAACAACCTCGAACTGGAACTCATCACCGAAGGCCTCGTGCGGTTGGGGACTCCCGATAAGCCGTAGCAAACCTACGAGCTGGCGGAGGCTTGTTTGACGAGCCAGAGGAAGGCTGGGTCGACTTGGTCGCTGAGCATTTCGGGGTGCCACTGGACAGCGAACACTTCCGGGCGACCTTCTAGCTCGAATGCTTCGACCACGCCGTCTTCAGCGGTGCCGGTCACGATCACGCCATCGCCGGGGCGCCCGACGGCTTGGTGGTGAAGGCTGTTGGTCGGGATGTCGCCGCCGTAGAGCTGCTCCGCGCGACTGCCGGCGACGACCCGGACGGTGTGGCAACGCTCGATGCGCGGCACGTCCCACAGCGCGTGCGTGGGTGCCTCGTCGAGGTGCTGCACCAGCGTGCCGCCCAGGGCGATGTTGAGCAGTTGCGCACCTCGGCACACACAGAGCATGGGAATGCGCGCGTCGAGCGCAGCACGAATCAACGCGAGTTCCCAGTCGTCGCGGCCGCGCTCGACGGCGCCCAACTGCGGGTGCGGCTCCTCGCCGTACAGCGCGGGGTCGGGGTCGGCGCCGCCGGTCATCACCAACCCGTCGAGACGCTGCATGATCTGCACCGGGTCGGTGTTGCGCGTCAACTGCACGGGCAGCGCACCCGCCTTCTCCAGCGCTTTCGGGTACTCGCTGAGATGCACGTCGACTTCCTCGCCATGCAGCGCGGTGTAGTCGAGCAACGGAATCGACTCCGCCGGCCACCGACGTCCCGAGAGACCAATCAGCGGCGCGCTCACGTCCACGACACTTTCACGTCCACGACACTTTCACGGGCACGACACTTTCACGTCCACGACACTTTCACGGGCAGGCGCTTCATGCCGCAGATGAAGTTGCTGCGGAGGCGCTCGACGGGGCCGACGACCTCCACGGCGGTGATACGCGGCAGCAGCTCCTGGAACAACAGCTTCAGCTCCAGGCGCGCCAACTGCGCGCCAAGACAGAGATGCGGACTGCGCAGGTTGAACGCGACGTGATCGTTCGGCCAGCGGTGAATATCAAAGCGGAACGGATCAGCGAACTGGCGCTCGTCGAAGTTCGCCGAGCTGAACCACTCAAGCACCTTGTCGCCCGTGCGAATGGTCTGCCCGTGCATCTCCACATCCTGCGTGGCGGTGCGACGGAAGTGCATGGTGACCGAGGTCCAGCGCAGCACTTCCTCCACCGCACGATCGACGATCGTGGCGTCACCATCGATGCACGCCTGGCGCAGCTCCTGAAACTGCTCGGGGTGCTCCGACAGCGCCTTCAAGCCCCCAGCCATCGTGTAGCGAGTGGTGTCATTGCCTGCACTGATCATCAGCACGAACAGGTTCTTGAACTGCAGGTCGGTGAGGCGTTCGCCGTCGATAGTTGGTGCGAGCAGTGCGGAGATGAGGTCCTTGCCGGGGCACTCGTGGCGCAACTCCGCCTGCTTCTCGGCGTAGGTGTAGAGCTCGAGCGCGGCCGGCGAACGGAACGGGATGTGCTTGAACTGGTCGGTGTCGGTGAAGCCGACTGCATAGTCGGTCATCTCCGGGTCGAGGTTGCCGAGCAGCGCGTCGCCCTGCGTGACCAGCCAGTCGCCGTCACCGTCGGGCACGCCCAACATGCGGCCCAGCATGCGCATCGGCAGCTGCTTGGCGATCAATTCGGTGTAGTCGAACAGCTCGGTGCCGGCAGCCTCCAACACCACGTCGCGCGCGAGCCCGCGAATGCCGTCCTCGTAGCCGTACACCTCACGTCGGCTGAACGGCTTGCTGACCAGCCGGCGGTAGCGAGTGTGCTCGGGCGGGTCGTACTCCAGCATGTTGCGCCGCAGGTCGAAATCGTCGCCCTCAATCTCTTCCAGCGTGATGCCCTGCGCGCTGGAGAACAGCTCGACATGCTGGCTGACATAGAGCAGATCCTCGTAGCGGGTAACTGCCCAGAAGCCCTTGCCACCGTCGTGCTCGGGCCACCAGCTCAGCGGCTGCTCGTCGCGCAGACGACGGAAGGTGGCGTGTGGAAACCCGGCCAGGTACGAGTCGGGGTCGACGATGTCGAGGTGCGCGCTACCGAACGCCGGGTTGCCGTCGCGGTCGATATCGGGGCCGACGCTCATGACGCCTCAGTCGTGTCAGTGACCAGTGTCGTGTCGTCGAGCAGCGTGGTGCCACCGGCGAAGGTGGTTGCCACGCTGCGCCAGTAGCCACCGATCACGTCGCGTACTTCCAATCGTGCGACCTCCTCCACCGGGCTGGGCAGCAGTTCCAACTCGGCGTCACCGCGCCAGGCTTGCCCCAGCTCCACATCGCGGCCACTCATCGTCACCAGTTCGCTGTAGCTGTCGGTGCCGTCGCCCTCGATACGTGGCATATAGCGCGAGTGCACCATTGCGTGGCCGTTGACAAAGCCGTTGCCCGGGCTCTCCTCGCGCAGTGTGACGTGCGCGTTCACGATGCGACGGTCGTAGTAGCCAACCGTGCCCGAGAAGCGACCGCCGGGCGCGACCCGCGGGCCGGCCTTGCCAAGCGTCACCGGACGGGTCTGCCAAATGCTGCCCAGCTTCTTCGGATAGCCCTGAAAGTGGCCGCGCACGAGCGCGAATTCCTTGTCGACCCAGATGAACACGCAGCGGCTGTAGACGGTGTCGTTGAACATGCAGCGCACGACGATGAACGCTTCCTTGTACTGCGAGCGCACCGGGTCGTCGAGCTCGTTGAAGTCGTTGCCGCAGCTTTGCCAGTCGGCGAAGATCATCGCGACCGCGCCCGGGTCTTGGTCGTCAGGCACGAGGGTGAGCGGCTCGGGCAGCAACTCGGCGACGCGCGACGGGTCGGTGCGGTACTCCACCGTCAGCAGGTCGCCGCTGTAGTGCCACGGCATGTGGGGCAGTATTGAAGCCCCGCCCAGCTCGGTACGCGGAAAGATGAAGCCGTTCATCCCGGCCCGCTGGTGTAGGGGTGGCTGCGAAGCGTCGTTCATGGGCCGCACTATAGTTTGGTCCCTAACGAGTCTCGTACCGACTCCCGTACCGAGTCCCGAATGGTGGCTGCGGAGGGGCTGACACTTGTCCCATAGGGCTTGCACGGGAAGTGCCGTGAGCTTCGGCCCGAGTGGCGTGGGTTCGGGCATGAACGAGAGCACAACTCCGGCCGTGAACCGATCGCCAGGTCGATCAGCGAGGAAACGAAGACCCTTGGTGTCGCGCGATGACAGAGGTCGAGCTGCGGATTCGTCGAGACAGCACGTCGCTTATAGTTTGGAGCCGAACTAATGCACCGCTGCCGGTGCTCGAGGAGACTCCATGGCCGACATCAGAAGGATCTTGCTCGACGGGTACCCCACCGTGATGCTGCGCGAGGGAGATGACCTGATGGCGCGTGACGGGCGAACCATCGGCGTCGACGCGGCTGTGCACCTGTCGCCGGTAGAACCGACGAAGATCATCTGCGTCCACCTCAACTACGTCAGCCGGGTCAGAGAGTTCGGCGTCACGCTGCCGCCAGCGCCCACCTACTTCCACAAGCCGATCAGCGCGCTCAACAGCCACAAGGCGGGCGTCGTGCGGCCGAGCAACTGCAAATGGCTGAACTACGAGGGCGAGATCGCCATCGTCATCGGCCGCACCTGCCGCAACGTGTCGCACGCCGAGGCGGGCGACTACATCGCCGGCTACACGGTGGCCAACGACTACGGCCTGCACGACTTCCGCGACACCGACAGCGGCAGCATGCTGCGCGTCAAGGGCGCCGACACCCTGTGTCCCCTCGGCCCCGGCCTCGTCACCGACTGGGACTTCCACAACAAGCGCATCCGCACCATCGTCAACGGCGAGGTCCGCCAGGAGGACAACACCGACACGATGGCGTGGGACATGCACTACCTCGTGGCCGACATCGCGCGGCTCATCACACTCGTGCCTGGCGACGTCATCCTCTCCGGCACGCCGGCCATCAGCCGCACCGTCTACCCCGGCGACGTGGTGACGGTGGAGGTGGAAGGCCTCGGCGCGCTCACCAATCACATCGTCGACGGCCCGGTGCCCGTGAGCGATGAGGTGGGGGCCCAGCCGACCGAGACCGACGAGGTGCTGTCCACAGCGATGGGTGGCGAGTGGCCGCCGCGCGGCACCCGCCGGCCGGAGCCGACACCACGCGAGGCCCTGCCCATCCCCCGCATCCGCCCGAACGCTCCAGGGTACTGACATGACCTCCACACCGTTCGTGGGTGGCACTCGTGTCGATGTGGGCGGAGTGTCGGTCAGCACCGACCACTACATCGGCGGCGAACGAGTGTCGTCTCCCTTCACGTTCGAGGATCGATCGCCGCTCGACTGGTCGGTGAAGCTCGCCGACGTCGCGCGCGGCGACGCGAAGATTGCGCAACTGGCGGTCGGTGCCGCGGTGGATGCCTTCCCGGCGTGGGCCGCGCTGGGCGCATCTGGTCGAGCGGAGATCATGCATCGTCTGGCAGACCTGATCGACGCCAACATTCCGTCGCTGGCCGCGGTCGAGTGCCTTGACATGGCGATGTTGGAGGAGAGCTTGCGTCTGCGCGTACTTGCACGCGGTGCACGTAACTTCCGCGCATACGCGGACCTTGCACGAGAGTACGAGGAACGGGTGTGGTCCTCGAACGGCACCGCCAACCGCGTCACCCGCATGCCCGCCGGCGCGACCGTGGTGATCACGCCGTGGAACGCACCGTTCATGCTGAGCACATGGAAGTGCGCGCCGGCCCTGGCGGCGGGCAACACTGTGGTGCTGAAGCCCGCCGAGTGGAGTCCGTTGTCGTGCAGCCTGCTGGCTGACTTGGCGCACGAGGCCGGCATGCCCGCCGGCGTGTTCAACGTGGTGCAGGGCATCGGCGAGGAGGTCGGCGCCGCTTTGGTGAGCGACCCGCGGTTGCAGCGGATCAGTTTCACCGGCTCACCCGCGACTGCCCGCCACATCGGCGTCGCGGCCGCAACCAACATCGTGCCGTTCACCGCCGAGCTGGGTGGCAAAGGCCCGTTCGTCGTGTTCGCCGACAGCGACCTGCAGGCCGCCGCTCGCAAGGCTGCCGGCCAGTTCGATGACAGTGGTCAGGTCTGCCTGGCCGGTACCCGCATCATCGTGGAGGCCAGCGTGCGCGACGAGTTCCTGCGTATGTTCAACGAGTTCGCCGACCAGCATGTGTTGGGCGATTCACACGATGCGGCCACGACCGTCAGCCCGATGATTCATCCGGAGCATGTGGCCAATGTGGAAGGTTTCGTCGAACGCGCCCGCGCGGCGGGCGACACGATTCTGCGCGGCGGGCAACGCTCACCACTCGGTGGCAACGACGGCCTGTGGTACGAGCCGACGCTGATCGAGCCACGGTCGAACGACAGCGAGGTCGTGCAGCGCGAGATCTTCGGCCCGGTGCTCACCTTCCAAACGTTCACCGACGAAGCCGACGCAATCCGCCTCGCGAACAGCACCGCATATGGCCTGAGCGCGATCGTGTACACCGGCTCGCAAGAGCGAGCCGAGCGCATGGGTCGTGCGATTCGCGCGGGCACGATCTGGACCAACTGCTTCCTGGTGCGCGACCTCACCGCCCCCTTCGGTGGCTGCGGTATCAGCGGCATCGGACGAGAAGGCGGCGACTACGCCCTCGACTTCTACAGCGACCTCAAGATGTTTCAAGTGTTGGAAGGCACCACCAGCTGAGTGAGGGAGTGTTCTTCATTTTGGGAGGGCTGCCGGATGCGGAACCAATAGTCGCCGCAGTGAGTGTGCCGCCGGCGCCACGATGAGCCATCACCATCCCCGTGGATACGTGCATCGGTGGGGGTCGGGCTGCTCTACTGAATGGGTGCAAACGGGAGCAGTCACCACGTGAGCGGATTGGGCGCGCGCGTAGCCCTGGTCGCCGCGTCGTTTGCTGCGGGCGGGCTGGGTTGGTTCGCGGCCCAGCAGCTGAGCACTGATGAGACCACCGCGACCGCACTTGCAGCCATCGACTTCTTCGACTGCGCGATCACCTCCGACCCCACCATTGCCCTCGCGATCGGCCAGGTGCACGCCGGCGACACGGTGTGGCTGATCGGCACGACTGACGATCGGTGGGCAGTCATTCGCAACCCTGACCAGCCTGATCGGCCGGCGTGGCTGCCCCTCGCGCTCGTCGCGACTGACGCATCGCTGGGTTCGCTGCCACAGCTCTCCTGCGCGCAGGCCGCAGTGACTGCCACCACCATCGCCACCGGTGACAGTGTCCCGGCAACGACCATCGGGCAGGGACTGCCCTCCACCGTAGTGCTTGCGACAAGCACCACCGAGAGCAGCACCACTAGCTCCACCACCACGACAGCCCCCACCGACAAAACGCCGCCCTTGGTCAGCGTCATCGTCAACCGCGACTATCTCTACGTGCTGACCGACCGTTCGCCGTGTAGCGCGGAAACCACGTTGGAAGTCACCATCGCGATCGCCGACCCCTCGCTGCCGCTCACCATTCGCTCGATCATCGCCACCTGGGACTCGCCGGCCGGGCCGCAGACCGCGAACTTGGTCCCAGTCGCCGGCAACCGATTCTCGCTACAGGTTCCCACCAATGGCCCGGCCGGGGGCGAGACGCCACTCACGCTCACCGCAACCGCTGCAGACGGTGTCGGCAACGTCGGCACCGGCCAAGCAGTCGTCTCGCTGCGCGACCCCAGCAGCTTTGGGTGCTGACGATGCATCGCTCCCGACTTCCTCTCTCCGCGCTCATCGGTGGCCCACTGGCGATGCTGTTGATCGGAGGTGCCACCGGCTGGTTCATGCGCGATACGGCCAGCAGCACCGAGGGCAGTACCGCGGTCACCGTCGTCGGTGCAACCGTGCCGGCAGACCTCGATCAATTCGCGCCGGAGCAACGAATTGTTGCTCCGGTGAACCCGGCCGTGCTCGACCCCGTCAGCATCATCGGTTTCCGACCAGTCGGCACGCTTGACCTACCGGCGGCCGCCGCGCTGCACCTTCCCCTCATCGCCGGCGGCACCGCGGCGGTCGTCGACGCCACCACGCATCGGCCCGTCGACGCAACCTCGCCGGCGGCCCACACCATCACCGCTCCTACCGCCATCACCGCTCTCCCACCACTTGCGACGCCGGACAGCACCTTGCCACCTGCCGTCGACGCCCCACTCAACGATGCCACGCCGCCCCCTGGGCCCGAAGCTCCCCTGTTCATCGATCCGTGCGTGACCCAGGTGACGCCCTGCGCTGGCGTACCAGCCATTGTCCAGAGCGCTGCCTCCAGCTCGGACGCGACAGCGCTGGCGCCGCTGCAGATCTCGTTTCCCCTTGCGGGCGCCGACGGTTTCGCAGCACAGTGCGACGTCATCGAAGCCGGCAACGTTCCCGACACGCTGCTCACACCGGCCACACGGCCCACCGTCGCGGTGCTCGTCAACCAGCCCTCAGCCCTCGCTCTCACCGGCCAGTGGGCAGACGGAGCAGCACTCGACAAGGCAACGATGGTGACGTCCCCCGCCGACGACGCCGAGTGGAAACGATCGTGGGACCAGGACCGCGCGCAGCGCAACATCGTCGCGTGTCTCACGTTGCCCCTCGACCTAGTGCGCACACACGCGAGCGCTGGCATTGGTGAGCTGCGTGCCAACGTGCTGGCCATCAGCGCCACTGGCCGCGCCGAGATCAGCGGGCGGGTCACGCTCAACATTCCCACGGATGGTGACGACACCTTCTTCGCCGAGCGGTTGGTCATCGCCGACCGCGGCGAGCAACGACGCAGCGATGGTGTGCTCTACCCCACCGTGCACGTGCACTACGCATTCCTCACCGACACGGTCACCCCCGCCGGTTCCGGCCTCGACCCTGCAGCCACGCACGTCTACGGCGAGCACGCATTCGTGGAAGGCGCCGATTGCACCGGATGGGCCGTCAACCAGCAGGGCCGCGACCGCACCAGCGGTGCGCTGTTCACCGTCACCAGCGAGGAACGCAACGTTGCCGGTCGCCCTCGCAACGTCACCGTTGTCGATGGCGATGTGTACCTGGACCCCAACATGCCCAGCGGGTGGGAAGGCCAACTCTGCGTGCAGTTGATCGCGACCGACGAACCGTCCGGCGCCCCCGGCGCGGCCTCGCCAAAGCCGCTCACGCTCGCACTGCGCGGCGCGACGTTACGCAGCCCACGGACGGCCGACTATGCAATCAGCGTGATGCTGGATGGTGCAGACGGACAGTTCCGCGCGACCTGGACCACGCCCAGCGGCGCCACGCTGTGCACCGATGCGGTCCCGACCAGAGCAGAGACAGGAGCCACGTGCGCCGTGCGCGCCCGCTTCGCAGCTGACGGCGTGTGGGTGGCGGTCAGCGACGCGGCTGCGCCGTTGGTGTCCGTCCTGGTGCCGATCAATGCTGCGTATTGCAACCCTGACGACCCGTTCGGTGCACCGGCCGATGGCTGCAGCCGCGGGTTCACGCAACCGTTGGAAGTCCCGATGGGCGCCGACAACACCGTCCGGGTCGTGCTGCAAGTCGATCGCACCGCGGACGCCGGAATGCTGTGGCAAGACCCGTCGCAAGCCTGGCTGGTCGGCCCCGTCACCTCCTTCACCTCGTAGTTCTGGCGATCCGAATGACTGGCGGAGTCTGGGCAAGTTGAGTTCCGGATTCCGGAACGGGAAGCACCCAGTACCGCCCACCCCACTGACACGGATTCCTCCCATTTGCGCGCGCAATGGGTTTCCGGGCGCGCACCGTCTCACGACCACCCCCGGAACCCGGGACTAGATACCCCCAGAACCGGCTGGGGACCCCTCGACTCGGGCGGTACGGTGAGGGGTATGAGCCGTGGCCCCACAATCGCTCGGTTCACTCACATTGCGTTGCCGTGTTGCGACATCGACGCCACGATCGCGTGGTACGAGAAGTTCACACCGCTACGCGTGCTGGACCGCCGCGAGGACGCCGACGGCTATGGCGCTTGGCTGGGCCAGCCCGACATGGTGGACAAGCCCTTCATCATCGTGCTGGTCAGCTTCTTCCGCGACCAACCCAACGGCCCGCAGCCCACGCTCGCACCATTTGCTCATCTGGGCATCGAAATGCCGACCCGCGACGACGTCGACGAGATTGCTGCCCGCGGCCGCGAGGCCGGCTGCCTGTCGTGGGAACCGCAGGAGCTGCCCGCACCCGTCGGCTATGTGTGCGCCCTCACCGACCCCGACGGCAACGTTGTCGAGTTCAGTTTTGACCAGGGCGTGTTCGAAAAGGTTCGCGAAGTGTGGGGCAAACAGGCCGAGTGACGGCAGTCATCTCGGAACTCTTCGCGCTGCCCGCAACTCTCGCGCACCCCCTTCGTACACTCGATTGAATGGCCGTTCGCACCCCACCTCCCGGCCTCCAGCTGAGCTGGGTCGATGGTGAAGCCGTTGCGTGGCAGCCTGGCCGCGGGGTGTACGGCGGCAATCTGCATCACGAGGTAGCCCGCGTGTCGCGCCGACCGAGCATGGCCTACAACGGTTCCACCCGCGTGGTCCCGCTCGATCTACCCGATGGTCGGGCGAATGTCATGTGCCAGCGGCTCGATTCGGCGACGCTCGCATCGCTGGGCCAGCTTGATGCGTTGAGCACCGATCTCAGTGCGTCAGTGGCCTGGTTCGGCGCCATTTACCGCTACGCCGCCCAGCTGGTCACCCGCGGCCGCATGCTGCCCGTGCTCACTCACATCACCGACATTTGGTGGCTGGCCGAGTGGCAGCCGCTGTCCGGCGACGTCGAGGTTGCGGAATCCGATCTATTGAATGCGATGCCGCCGGTGGTCGCTGCCGGCGCACCTGTCGACCCGGTCGATGTACTGCGCTCGATGGTCGATCGATTGTGCCGGCTGACCCTGTCGGCCCGCGGCTGGCGCGAGAACCTCCACGAGACCCGCTCCATCAACCCACGCGCAGTCCGCCTGGTCAGTCGCGCACTCATCGCCGAGACCGGCCAGTTCACAGTTGCCCCCGAGCTCGGCGAAGCCATCGCCCACATCGCCACCGAGTTCTCACTCATCACACGCCGCGCTGAGGGCGAACCCATCGTACGCGTCCGCCTGCGTCTTGGTCTGCCACGCGAGAAGACCGCCGATGAACTGTGGGACGAAGCCGAGACACCCAGCACATCAGAAAGTGGCGAGGGCGCCGAGTGGCCGCTCGGGCTGGAGTTGGTCGACGGCGACGATCGCGGCCGTTGGTGCGCGGCCGACCAGGTGATGGCTGGTGGGCCTGGTGCGCTCGCGCTCGCCCACGACGCGCGCTTCATTCCCCTTTTGCAGCGGCGCTTGCGCGAGGCCGGCGAGGCAATCGCCACAGCCGTCCCTGAGCTGGGCGCCTGGCTCGACATCGCCATGTACACCACGCCGCACGGCATCGATCTCGACACAGCGGCCGCCGCGCTCGAAGGCATCGACGCGCTGGCCACCGTCGGCGTCGAGTTGCTGGCGCCCGAGAAGCTCACCCGCCGGCGCACGTCCACCCGCGCCACCGCTCAGCCCAAGGACGCTGCCGGCAGCGGCCGCTTCGCAGCTACCGCGCTGGTGAATTGGCAAGTCGTGGTCGACAACACGCCGGTGCCCGACGATGTGTTGCGCCGCGCTGCGCAGAACGGTGCCAACCTGATTCAGGTCGGCGGTAGATGGGTGCAGATTGACCGCGCCGAAGCCCGACGAGCGCTGGCCAACCTACAAGAGCACCGCACCGACCACAGCGAGATGAGTGCGCTGCAATTGCTGACGCTCGCGGCTGAACTGCAGCGCGAGCTGGAGGCCGCTGGCATCGCCACCGATGGCGAGGGCAACGGCACCGACCTGCTGCAGGCAACCGGCTGGGTGGGTGAGCTGCTGGACGGGTTGCCCGACGAAGCCCTGGCCGACGGCGACGTGCCCGACACATTCACCGCCACACTCCGTCCGTACCAACGGCGCGGATTGGGCTGGCTGCAGTTCCTTCATCGCCTGGGGTTGGGCGGCTGTCTGGCCGACGATATGGGGCTGGGTAAGACGCCAACAACACTCGCCCACCTCGCCGGCATTCCCGGCCCGCACCTGGTTGTCTGCCCGCTGTCGGTGGTGCGTAACTGGGAGGCCGAGGCCGCCCGTTTCACGCCGTTCATGCGCGTCATGGTCCACCATGGCACCGGCCGGCTCACCGAGGCAGCGTTCATCAACGCAGTCGCCCAGCACGACCTGGTGGTCACCACCTATCAGGTCGCGGCGCGCGACCTCGACACCTTCCAACAGGTGCCGTGGGCAACCGCGGTGCTCGACGAGGCGCAGGCCGTGAAGAACCCCGACACGCGCACAGCCCGCGCAATGCGTTCACTCAAGGCCGGGCAGCGCATCGCCCTCACCGGAACGCCGGTCGAGAACCGCCTCTCTGAGCTGTGGTCCATCTTCCAGATCGTCGCTCCTGGCCTGCTAGGTAACGCCACGCAGTTCCGCCAACACTTTGCCAACCCCATCGAGCGCGAGCACGACCCCGTGGCCACGGCCGAGTTGCGTCGGCTGACCGGGCCATTCCTGCTTCGGCGCACGAAGGCCGACAAGTCGCTGGTGCCCGACCTTCCCGACAAGGTCGAGCAAGTGGCCTGGGCGCCGCTCACCCGCGAGCAGGCCCACATGTACCAGGCCGTGGTCGACCAGTTGCTGGCCGATGCGCAGGAGGCCACCGGCATGCGCCGCCGCGGCCTGGTGTTGGCCGCGCTCACACGTCTCAAGCAGATCTGCAACCACCCGGCTCACGCGTTGGGCGACGGCTCAAAGCTGGCCGGTCGCTCCGGCAAGCTCATGCGATTCGACGAGCTGGTCACCGATTTACTCGATGCCGGCGAGCAGGCGCTGGTCTTCACACAGTTCCGCGAGATGGGCTTATTGTTGCAAACGCACCTTCACGAGCGGTTCAACCAGACGGTGCCGTTCCTTCACGGCGGCGTCACCAAAAACGGTCGCGACAAAATGGTGCAGCAATTCCAGGCCAGCACGGCCACCTCGCCGCTGCTGCTCGTCTCACTGAAGGCCGGCGGCACGGGCCTGAACCTCACCGCTGCCAGCCAGGTGGTGCACTACGACCGCTGGTGGAACCCGGCAGTGGAAGACCAAGCCACCGACCGCGCGTGGCGCATCGGCCAATCGCGCACGGTGTTCGTGCACAAATTGGTGTGTGAGGGAACGGTGGAGGAAAAGATCGACGCGTTGATCAACGACAAGCGTGGCCTCGCCAACGCAGTTGTCGGCACCACCGGCGAGGCGTGGCTCAGCGAGCTGAGCACCGACGCGTTGCGCGACCTGGTTGTGCTCGACCACTCCAAGATCCGGGGCGCATCGTGACCGTCGTCCTCGTGCCTCGGCAGTTCCGCAGCGAGCCACACCCGGTCGGCAAGCTGGCCAGCACATTGCTGTCAGTCGCTGTCGCTGGAATGGCAGATCCGGCACGGTTCCGCCGTGGAAAGTCGCTCGTGCTCGACGGCTCTGTCGCCCGCCTAGAGGTCTCGACCGGTCAACTATTGGCGACGGTCATCGGCAGCCGCGACACGCCGTATCAGGTAATGGTGGCCGTGCGGCCGATCGAGCGGCCGGATCTCAGCACGCCCGAGCAGCTGCGCACGCAGATCAACCGGCTGACGCCAGAAGGTGGCGAGCTGATGATGAGCTGCACCTGCCCCGACGACGCCGACCCGTGCAAGCACGGCGTCGCCGCGCTGCTGGCGTTCGCATCCGAGCTGGTGTCGCGGCCGGAGCTCGTGGTTGAGTTTCGCTGCGTACCTGTTGGTGGCGATGTTCCAACGCGTGCCGAGGTGGGTTCACGGGCACGTGCCGGCGAACGTCATCTTCGCTTGGCTCCAGCCATCAAGGAACGGGTGCGCGCCCCCGAGCCGCCGGCGCCGTGGGAGAACGAGGAGTGGGTTGCATTCCTCGGCGCACTCCCACCGACGCCGCCCGAGGTTTCGTCGGAACCGGCGAAGGTGCGGCGGGCGATGTTGGGCACCATCGACCTCGGTGCCTGGGTGCAATCCGCCATCGACGAACTCTCCTCGCTCGACTAGTGACGCCCAGACCACGTCTGGTCGGCGCGAAACGACACCCACTGTCGATCCGGGCCGACCAGACCGCGGGGGCGTGGTGTAATTGGCGGATGGAGTACACACCAATCTCACCAGTCGAATTCGCCGCCCTCGACGGACTCGACCACTGGAGGTTCGTGCTCGGCGGAATCCACGCCAACTTTCGCGCCGGGTCATTCGGCGCGGCAGCGGCACTGGTGACCGAGATCGCCGCCGCCGCTGACCGGTTGGTGCATCACCCCGACATCGACGTTCGCTACCCCGATCGCGTGCACGTGTCTCTCACCACCCACGCCACCGGCGGGCTCACCACTCTCGACGCAGACCTCGCCCGCACCATCTCTGCGGCCGCGATCGCCGCCGGTGCAACAGCCGAGCCGTCCACTACGCAGGCCGTGGAGATCGCTGTTGACACGCTCGACGCCGACCGCATTCGACCGTTCTGGGCTGCGGTCCTCGGCTACCCCGACACTGGCGGCACGCTGACCGACCCGCTCCGCATCGGACCGACGGTGTGGTTCCAGGAGATGACGGTGCCTCGCGACGAACGCCAACGATTCCACATCGACGTGTCGGTGCCACACGATGTCGCTGAGCAACGCATCGCCGCCACACTTGCGGCTGGCGGCACGATGGTGACCGATCGCTTCGCCCAAAGCTGGTGGGTGCTGGCCGACGCCGACGGCAACGAAGCGTGCGTATGCACCTGGCAAGACCGCTGAAACCAGGTCGAGGAACGCTGCCACCCCGTCCGATCCTTGTGTCAAAGTTGCGAACTCACCGCCCCCAGGTCACGACCCGACAGCCTTTGGAGGCTCGGTGGATAGGCAGCTCAGCCTGGCTGGTCGGCCGCGACCACAGCGCTGTGACCAGGTGCGATGCCCGAGCGGCATGGCTCGCGAAAGCCCAGCTCAGCACCTATCCGCGCGGCCTCTTGGTACAAGCGCAGTGGGGCTTCGTTAGCTGCCGAGACGCTTGCCGCCGAAAACGGTGATCTCTTGGCGCAGCGGCACCAGGTCGCGGCGTGGGGCGCGGCGACCGGCCTCCGCCAGCGCGCCGGCGGCAAGAGTGCGCAGCTCTTCGTTCTCGGCACGCAGCCGCATGAGTTCCAGCTCCAGCGACATCACGCGCCGAATGCCTTCCAAGTTCATGCCCTCGGCAGCAAGGTCGCTGATGCGGCGTAAACGGTCGATGTCGAGGTCGCTGTAGCGACGGTTCCCGCCCTGTGTGCGCGCCGGCTGTACCAGCCCACGGCGCTCGTAGATGCGCAGAGTTTGAGGATGCATGCCGGCGAGCTCGGCCGCGACGGAGATGACGTACACCGCATGATCACGTGATCGCATTGGTCAGCCCTTTCCCTCGGCGTCCGACAAGCTCTGTCTGGGTGACACAGTAGTCGCCGCTGCAAAGGCCTCGACTGCGGCGCGCTGCTCGTCGGTGAGGTGAGTGGGCACCTGCACATCGGTGGTGACGATGAGGTCGCCGGCGCCCTTGGCCGTGGTGAGCCCCTTGCCCTTCACCCGGTGACGACTGCCAGATTGGGTGCCGCGGCGTAGGCGCAAGGTGACGCGGGACCCGTCGAGTGTGGGTACATCGATCTCGCCACCCAACGCCGCCTCGGCGAACGTGATGGGTACTCGCACCGTCAGGTTGTGACCATCGCGCCCAAAGAACTGGTGCGCAGCGACATGGCACTCCACGATCAAATCGCCGGCCGGCCCACCGCTGCGGCCTGGCGCGCCGCGACCCTTGAGGCGAATCCTTTGGCCGTCGGCGACGCCTGCGGGAATGCGTGCCTGTACTTCGCGGGCACGACGCTCGACCCGACTGCCGTGGCACGTGGGGCATGGCTGGTCGATGGTGACACCGGCACCGCCGCAAACGCGACACGGCGAGGAGAAAGAGAAGAAGCCCTGGTTGTCGTCGACCACACCACGGCCTCCGCACTGCGAACAGACTTTGGGCTGCGTACCCGGCTTGGAACCGCTGCCGTGGCAGGTGCTGCACTCCGCGTCGCTGGTGAGGTGCAACGTGGTGGTGATGCCCTTGGCCGCGTCGACGAAGTCGAGTGTCAGCGTTGCCTCGACATCGCCGCCGCGCTGTGGGCCGGCGGCCGCCGAGGCACCGCCACCGCGCCGCCCGCGCCCGAACATGGACCCCAGCAGGTCGCCCATGCCCTCGCTGCCGACGTTGAAGTTGTAGCCACCCTGGCCGGCACCCGGGCCGCCCTGGCCGGCCATGCCACCGGCTGGGCCGAGCCGACGAACCTCGTCGTATTCCTTGCGCTTGGCGTCATCGCCCAGCACGTCGTACGCGCCACTGACCGCCTTGAAGCGCTCTTCCGCCTCGTCGTTGCCAGGATGCGTATCGGGGTGACTGTCGCGCGCCAGCTTGCGGTACGCCTTGGTGATTGTCTTCGCGTCAGCGTTCGCGGCAACGCCGAGAATCTTGTAGTAGTCCTTTTCGTACCACTCGCGCTGCGCTGCCATGGTGGGCCTGGCCTCAGCCGCGAACCTTCACCATTGCTGCGCGCAGGACGCGACCGTTCCACGTGTAACCACTGCGGAGCACCTCGCTGACGATGGGGCCACCGGCGGCGCCGGCGCCCTCTTCGTGCAGCACTGCCTCGGCCAGATTCGGGTCGAATGGCTGCTCGTGCAGGTTCATGGTTTCCAGACCCTGCTTCTTGAGCTGCACCAGCAACAGGTTGAAAATGGGCTCGACTTCTGCGGGGTGCTGCAGGAACGCCGCCTCGCAGGCATCGAGGACGGGCAGCAAAGCTTCGGCCAATTTGCCCGTTGCGCGCTGCGCATCCTCGGCCTGTTGCACGGCAACGCGCCGACGGTAGTTGTCGAAGTCGGCCTGCAGGCGAAGCGCTATGTCCTTGAAGGAATCGCGCTCCACCAGCAGTGCCTCAACGTCGTACTCAACAGCCAACTCTGCGTCGGCGACGTCGGCACCAGCGACCGACGTATCGTCGGCGAGTCGTCGCAACCGCATCATCTCCGAGGTCAGATCGTCGTTCAACTCAACGTCGCTGAGTTCGATGTCGTTGACGTCACGGTTGAGGTCGATCGGCGGCACACCGGGGTTTGTGTCGTCGCTCATCGCAGGGTCACTTCGCCGATTCGTCGTCGACGATTTCGGCATCGATGATGTCGTCCTCGGCATCCGGACTGTTGTCGTTGCCCTGGCCAGTGGCTGCCGAGGTACCGGCAGCGTTTTCAGCGGCGGCCTTCTCGTACAGCCGCTGGCTGAAGCCTTGGCTGGCCTGCATCAGGGTTTCGTGCGCGGTCTTGATGGCCTGAATGTCGTTGCCATTCAGCGCCGAGCGCAGCTCGCCAAGCGGACCCTCGACGGTGGCCTTCTCGGCGTCGTCAATCTTGTCCGCATTGTCGCGCAGCACCTTCTCCATTTGGTACACCAGCGAGTCGGCGTTGTTGCGAATCTCGGCCTCTTCACGGCGCTGCTTGTCGTCCTCGGCGTGAGCCTCGGCGTCGCGCACCATCTGGTCGATGTCCTTCTTGTCCAGCGTGCTCTGACCGGTGATGGTCATGCTCTGCACCTTGCTGGTGGCCCGGTCCTTCGCGGAGACGTGCACGATGCCGTTGGCGTCGATGTCGAAGGTGACTTCGATCTGCGGCACACCACGCGGGGCGGGCGGCAGATCGACGAGCTGGAACTTCCCCAGCGTCTTGTTGTAGGCAGCCATCTCGCGCTCGCCCTGCAGCACGTGAATTTCCACGCTGGGCTGCATGTCGTCGGCGGTGGTGAACACCTCGGTGCGCTTGGTGGGGATAGTGGTGTTGCGTTCGATGAGCTTGGTCATCACGCCGCCCTTGGTCTCGATACCCAGCGCCAGCGGCGTGACGTCGAGCAGCAAGATGTCTTTCACGTCGCCGCGCAATACGCCGGCCTGCACCGCGGCACCGATGGCTACCACTTCGTCGGGGTTGACCGACTTGTTGGGCTCCTTTCCGGTGAGGCTCTGCACCAGATCGGTGACGGCGGGCATGCGGGTGGAACCACCCACGAGGATGACGTGGTTGAGCTCGCCCTTGCTGATGCCAGCATCCTTCAGCGCCTGCTCGAACGGAATACGGCATCGCTCGATGAGGTCGGCCGTCATCTCTTGGAACTTGGCGCGACTGAGGCTCTCGTCGAGGTGCAACGGGCCATCGGCCGTGGCCGTGATGAAGGGCAGGTTGATCTGTGTCTGCTGCACCTGGCTGAGCTCGATCTTCGCCTTCTCGGCAGCTTCCTTGAGGCGCTGCGTGGCCATGCGGTCGGCCGCAAGGTCGACACCGTGCGCCGACTTGAACTGGCCAACCAGCCAGTCGATGATGCGCTGGTCCCAATCGTCGCCACCGAGCTTGGTGTCGCCATGGGTGCTCTTTACTTCGAAGACGCCTTCGCCGATCTCCAGCACGGACACGTCGAACGTGCCCCCACCGAGGTCGAATACCAGCACCTTCTCGTCTTCGGCGCCCTTGTCGAGGCCGTAGGCGAGGGCGGCCGCGGTGGGCTCGTTGATGATGCGCAGGACTTCCAGGCCGGCGATCTGGCCGGCTTCCTTGGTGGCGGTGCGCTGCGCATCGTCGAAGTAGGCGGGGACGGTGATGACGGCCTGCGTGACGGTGTAGCCCAAGTACGCCTCGGCGTCGCGCTTGAGCTTCATCAGCGTGCGAGCGCTGATTTCCTGCGGGGTGTAGCGCTTGCCATCAATGTCGTCGCTCTTCCAGCTCTCGCCCATGTGGCGCTTGATGCTGCGGAACGTGCGATCGGGGTTGGTGATGGCCTGACGCTTGGCGACTTCGCCGACGAGCACTTCGCCGGCCTTGCTGAACGCCACCACAGACGGGGTGGTGCGGCCACCCTCAGAGTTGGGGATGACGACCGTTTCGCCGGCCTCGAAGACGGCGACAACGGAGTTAGTGGTGCCGAGGTCGATACCGACTGCCTTGGCCATGGTGAAGCTCCTTCAAATGGATTCTTGGGGGGTTTTCTGGGGATGCTGAGCGAACTGCACGCAAGCCTAGGCGCCGCTCCCTGCGAGCAACAACCTGAGCAGCAGAAAACTTGAGTCGAGAACACTCAGCTTTTACCAGACCACTCTACCTACCAGTTCAAAATGACTTTGCCGCACTCTCCGTTGCGCACGATGGTGAACGCTTCCCCGAACTCGGCTGCGGGCAAGCGATGCGTCACGATGGCGCTGACATCGAGACCGCTCTGCAGCATCGCCGACATCTTGTACCAGGTTTCGAAAATACGTCGGCCGTAGATCCCCTGAATGTTGAGACCCTTGAAGATCACGTCGTTGACGTCCAGTGTCATCGGGCCAGCGGGAATGCCGAGCACCGCAATACGGCCGCCGTGGTTCATCGAGTCGAGCATCTGGTTGAACGCTGCTTCGGCGCCGCTCATCTCCAGGCCAACGTCGAAGCCTTCGGTCATACCCAGCTCGGTCATCACCGGGCCGAGTTGCTCCTGCGCAACGTTGACGGTGCGCGTCGCCCCGTGGGCAGCGGCCATCGCCAAGCGGTACGGGTTGACGTCGGTGACCACAATGTGGCGCGCACCGATATGGCGGGCGATGGCCGCGGCCAGCACGCCGATGGGGCCAGCGCCGGTGATCAGCACGTCTTCGCCGACCATGTCGAAACGCAATGCGGTGTGGGTGGCGTTACCGAGCGGGTCAAGCACAGCCGCGACATCGTCGCTGATGTGAGCGGGCACCACAAACACGTTCTGAGCGGGGATCACGATGTACTCGGCGAATGCGCCGGGTCGCGTCACACCCACGCCGGTGTGGTTGTGGCAGAACTCGCGCCGGCCGCCTTTGCAGTTACGACAGTGTCCACAGGTGACGTGGCCTTCGCCGGCCACGCGCTGGCCGACTTCCATACCCTTGACACCAGCGCCGAGCGCAGCGATCTCGCCCATGAACTCGTGGCCCACCACCATTGGCACGGGAATGGTCGACTGCGCCCACGCGTCCCAGTGGAAAATGTGCAAATCGGTTCCGCAGATGCTGGTCTTGCGCACGCGGATCAGCACCTCACCATCGCCCGGCACCGGCTCGGGCACGTCGTGCATCCACAGCCCCGGCTCCGCGTGTGCCTTCACCAGTGCTCTCACGTGAGAACCCCCATCTGCTTTCCAACTTTCGTGAATGCTGCGACGGCCGTGTCGATGTCCGCGTCTGAGTGCGCCGCGGACATTTGCGTGCGAATGCGGGCCTTGCCGTTGGGGACCACGGGGAAGCTGAACGCCGTCACGCAGATGCCTTCGGCAAGCAACCGCTGCGCCATCTCGCCGGCGAGCTTTGCGTCGCCGAGCATGACGGGGATGATCGGGTGCCCGGCGCCGGCGAGCGTGAAGCCCGCTGCCTGCATCGCCGAGCGGAAACGCTCGGCGTTGCGCTGCAGTTGCTGCTGCAACTCGGTGGACTCCTGCAGCAGGGTGAGCGCCCGCAGCGTCGCCGCCGTGATCGCAGGAGCGAGCGAGTTGCTGAACAGGTACGGCCGCGAGCGTTGGCGCAGCCAATCGATGACCTCGCCGTGGCCGCTGGTGTAGCCGCCGCTCGCACCACCCAGCGCCTTGCCAAGGGTGCCGGTGATGATGTCGACGCGACCCATCACGTCGCAGTACTCATGGGAGCCGCGACCGGTCGCACCAACAAAGCCGACCGCGTGTGAGTCGTCGACCATCACCATCGCGTCGTACTCCTCGGCGAGGTCGCAGATGGCTGAAAGGTTCGCAATGACACCGTCCATCGAGAACACGCCGTCGGTCGCGATGAGGCGGTAGCGAGCGCTCGCCGCGTCGATCAAACATTGCTCCAGTTGCGCCATGTCGTTGTTGTCGTAACGCATGCGCTGCGCCCTACAGAGGCGGATGCCGTCGATGATGCTGGCGTGGTTCAACGAGTCGCTGATCACGCAGTCCTGGTCGTCGAGGATCGTTTCGAAGAGCCCACCATTGGCGTCGAAGCACGACGAGTAGAGGATCGTGTCGTCAGTCCCGAGGAACGCACTGAGCGCGGATTCCAGCTCCTTATGCACGGTCTGCGTGCCACAGATGAAGCGCACCGAAGCCATTCCGTATCCGTACGTGTCGAGTGCCGCGTGAGCCGCCCTCACGAGCGTCGGATGGTCAGCAAGGCCGAGGTAGTTGTTGGCGCACAGGTTCAACACCGCCGTGCCGTCTGCAAGCGTGATGTGCGCCGACTGCGGCGAAGCAATCACCCGCTCGGACTTGAAGAGCCCGTCGTCAACAAGCCCTGCGGCACGCTGAGCAAGGTCGTCAAGTATCCCGGTACGCATGTGCCGACCATAGACGACACAGACAAATCTCCTCGGCGCCGGAACCACCACGACCACTCAGCCGAAGATGCGTTGGTCCCGAACCTTGAATTCAATGATCGCTACGTAGCCAGCAGTGAATTCACGGTTCGTTTGCAGTGTGCTGGAAAGGTCAGCGCGACCATTCGGTGGCACCATCAGTTTTCATTGGTGTGTCATTGGTTTGTGTCCGAAGTGCCCTCAAAGCCCCACACAGACAACCCCCGCTCGGAGCCCGACTGCGTGTACGTACAGCGGGTGGGGACTGGACGAGCACCTCGGTACTGAGCGCGGGGGACTTGCGTCGCTAGCGTCCGGGCATGGCAGCACTTACGCAGGATGCAGCACCCGAATCGGTTGGCATGTCGAGCGAGCGACTGGCTCGAATCGATCAACACTTTCAGCGTTACATCGATGATGGGCGGCTCAGTGGCTGGCAGGTCTCGGTAGCTCGCCACGGCAAGGTTGTGCACCACTCCGTCGCTGGCCAACGCGACCTCGCCATCGGGCTGCCCGTTGAGGCCGACACCATCTGGCGCATCTTCTCGATGACCAAACCGATCACCGCGGTGCTCGCACTGCAGCTGTGGGAGGAAGGGCTGTTCGAGCTGAACGACCCGGTGCACCATTACATCCCCGCGTTCAAGGACACCAAGGTGTGGCGAGCCGGCAGCGTGAACGCGCCGGTGCTGGAGCCCGTCACAGAGACCATGCGTCTCTGGCAATTGTTCGCTCACACCTCTGGCCTTACCTACGGCTTCATGTACGGCCACCCCGTCGACAACCTCTACCGCCTGGCGGGCTTCGAGTGGGGCATGCCCGGCGCCAACCTGGAAGAGATGTGCAACAACCTGGCGAAGCTGCCGCTGCTCTTCCAACCAGGTACCGAGTGGAACTACTCGATGGGACTCGACGTCCTGGGCCGCGTGTTGGAAGTGATCACCGGGCAGCCGTTCGACGAGCTGATGCACACCCGCCTACTGGAGCCTTTGGGCATGCACGAGACCACCTGGCACGTGCCCGAGACCAATCATGACCGGGTCGGCGTGCTGTACGGCGCGATGCCGGGCACCCGTCAGGCGTTCGCCATCCCGGGGATGGGCGATGCCTCGCTCAAGCCCCCGCAGGTCTTCGGCGGTGGCGGCGGACTGCAGAGCACCGCCTACGACTACCACCGCTTCACGCAGATGTTGGTCAACGGAGGCGAGCTGGACGGCGTGCGGATTCTGTCGCCGCGCACCGTCAAATTCATGGCCAGCAATCACCTCCCCAACAACGCCGACCTCGCTGCTTTCGGTCGGCCGTTGTTCGCCGAGACGACCTTCGACGGCGTCGGTTTCGGCCTCGGCGTGAGCGTCACCATCGACCCGGTGAAGGGCCGCGTGCCCGGCAACGCCGGTGAGTACGCATGGGGCGGCGCAGCAAGCACCGCGTTCTGGATCGATCCTGTCGACGACCTCACCGTGTCGTTCTTCACGCAGCTCCTGCCCAGCAGCGTGCACCCGATTCGCAGCCAGCTCAAGCAGCTCGTCTACCAGGCAATGCTCGACTAGAAGCGCGCGGTCAGTAGGCCGCGCGGCGAGTCGGAGAGCCCGGGACCGCCTCAGTCGGCGTTCTGTCGAAGCACCGCATCTCAGCGCCGACCCAGCCCCTGAACTGTGCGTCGCTAGAGCGTGACGATGACCGACTGGCTGCCGGCACGCTGATGGCTCAACGCGACGGTCACCTGCGTACCCGCCGCGCCCTGCACGACCCATGACGCCAGCACGCGGTCGGGTGTTCCGTCGTTCTTCCCATAGTGAAACTGCAGGTCGTGGCGACCGGCCAACTGGCCCAGTTCTTGACGCGCGGGTGAGCCGACAACCGGGGCGCTTGTAGCCGCAGATGTTGCGGCGAGCCACCATTGCTCGCACCAGGCCATCGATCTCCGGCTCGCTCAGCGGATGGTCGCCACTGCCGTATACCCTGGTGCCCCAGCCGGCGGGAAAGTTACGGTTCATGTCCAGGCGCTGCGGCGGGGCCGGGATGGGAACGGTAAAGCCGTCGTAGTCGACGATATCGCCCTCGGCCAGCAGGCGGTAGCGCTGCGCGCCGCCCGATGCGCCCTCGGCGGGAACACGCACCATGAGGCGACGTCGTCAGCCGCCGCCATCCAGCCACCGTTGGGGTCAGCGACCCGCATATTTCGGATCGTGCCGTCGCCGTCGATGTCGCGCTCGTGCAGGCCGGGCGCCAGGTGCGCATCGCGCCACGGCCAGGGGCGCACGCTGCTGCGGCGGAACTGCGGACTGTCGGCCAGCACCCACTCGACGCCGTCAGGGTTGACCCGCGGCGCGACATAGAAGGTGCGGGTCTCGAGGGCTTCGGTCACCATCGCGTCGCTGCCAAAGCCGGTGACGAGGTACTCGATCAGATGGAGCGCGGCAACGCCGCCGGTGACTTCCACCGCGTGAATGTTGGCGTCCACCCAATGGGCCGGCTTGGTGTCGTGCGCGCCGGTTGACGAGTCGGTAATGGTGGCCAACCACAGGTCGCGACCCTCGTGCGAGTGGCCGTACGACTCGACCGTCATCAACTCGGGGTGGGCTGCAGCGGTGGCACGCAGCCAGCTGGTCAATTCGTCATAGCGGAGGAATCGGTCGAAGGCGTAGCTGGTCGTCACGGCCGAGACGCTAATAGGTCACCCCTTCTCCAGCCCCCGCAGCCACCAGTGGGCGGCGACCAGTTCAGGCACGAGCACCTCGGTCAGCAACGCCACCACCGGGTCGTCATCACCGGGGTAACGCAGCTCGAACGCGGCGCCCGGCAGACGGCCGCCGACCGCGACGAACGTGCTACGCCGCTCGCGCATCCATTGCACCGCGTCGGCATCAAATCGCGAGCCGGTGAACACCAGCGCCCGGTAGTCGAGAGTCTTGGTGAGGTACACGTCCACGTGATTCCAGTCGCCGGTCTCGCATCCATCGGCGGCGCGGCGCGGGCCTTCTCGCACCATCAGCGCGCCCTGCAATGCGTTGCCCATCCGCTCGGCGGGAGCCATCAGCCAGGTGCCGTTGGGGCCACCGAGCACACGCTCCACATTTGGCAACCATTCATCCCGGCTGCCCAGCAAGCCCGCTGCCGCGTCGGCAGCGCTGTGCACCTTCTCGGCGAGATCGGGGATGGTGCCGGTGAGCTGATGTTGCAAGTGCAACAACATCACCAAAGTGTGCAGGTAGCTGCGGCAGGCAACACCGCCGGCTTCGACACTGGCGCGCATCAGCATCTTGACGTCGGCGGGCAGTGCCGCGTCAGCGGTGTTGGTGAGTGCGATGGTCTGGCTAGTGCCATGGTGCGCACGCAGCAGCTCGAGTGTCTCCTTGCTCTTACCGGAGGCAGTGATACCGACGACCGTCAGCGAACCGTCAGCCGGGTACGTCGCTTCCACCGACGCCAACTCAGCGACGACGTTCGCTCCCGCGCGGCGCATTCGTCGGGCGGCAGTCTCGGCTGCGAACCACGACGAACCCATCCCCACTAGCACGATGCGGCCACCCGCTTCCACCGGCCACGCAATCGACGGCAACTGCTCCGCCAACCTGCGCAGCCAGGTCGGCTTGGCCTCCAGATCCCCAAGAAACTCTGCAGCCTTCACCCCGCGAGCCTGCCACACCCTTCCCGCGCCGTTCACAATCGCACGTGTCACCGCCTGACCCTTCACTCACGACCGCGTGTGGTCCGAACGGGGCCGCGACACCTGCGGTTGTGATCGGGAGCTAGAAGTGCAGGAGCGCCGGGAGCGCAGCGGCCGGGACGTACATCCAGCGCGGTAGGTGCGTGGCGGCGTAGCAGTACTCGTGGAGTTCTTGGGCCACGCGCAGCGCGTTCAGCAACTCGCGATCAACGGGGCCGTATGCGATCAGTGCGGCTTCGACGGCCGCGGCAACGAACTCGTCGACGTCGGCGCATCGATCTGGATGGCGGCGCTTGACCACGATACGACCGACGTGATCGATCGACTGGATCATCGAGGCGACGTCGATCAGAGGTGACTGCGCCAACCGACGCTCGGCGCTGTCGGCCAACGGGTTGCCGTCGAAGTCGGTGATGACCACCCGGTTGTCCGCCCGCAGAAACTGGCCGGCGTGCAGATCGCCGTGAATTCGATGCGCCGCCAACACTTCGCCACTCTCCAACGGCGCCAACGCACGCCGAACTGCTGGCGCCATCTCCTGCAGCCGCGCGCCTTCGACACCATCGACAATTCGCAACGCATCGTCGAGCCGATCGACGGCTTGCAGGTGATACGTGCGTGCTGCGACCGGGCCGCGTTGCAGGTCCGACAACGCCACGTGCAATGTGGCCGTCAGCGCTCCAATTCTGCTGGCCCACGCCACCACCGCCTCCAACGTGGTCGAGCCCTGCAGCCACGCGTCCACATCGTCGACGAACCAATCCCAACCGTCGAACGCGCCGGGCAGGTACTCGGTCGCGACCGCAAGCACCATCTCATCGTGCTGTTCGACACCGAGGAAACGAGGCATGTCGTCAAAGCCGCGGGCAGCGAGGTGGTGCAGCAACTGGACGCCCGGATGCGGCGCCAACACCGGCGGCAGCAACCACTTGACCACCACCTCTTCACCGACGATGACGCTCTCGTTGGTCTGGTCGACAGTGATCGCGCGCTCGCCCTCCAGTGGCCTGCCAACAAGCCTGGAGGCCACCGCTGCGGAACTCCCTGGTGTGACCATCGAACGCGACACTAGCCAGCGGTGATCGACTAGAAACGGGGGATGGCCAGGTTCCTCTTCATGCCGGAAAGTGCGTACGGTCCCACCAACAACTGCATCGGAGTGGGCAACATCCTGCGCCAGCGCGGCCACACGGTGATCTTCGCGGCCGAGGCCAGCTGGGAAGGTCGCCTGGAGACACTTGGGTTCGTCGAGGATCTCGTGCACCTTGCGGCACCGGCTGAGCCCGACCCAGATGCACCGCCAGAGGCCGCCGGCCAGTTCTGGATCGACTTCATTCGCGACACCTCTCCGGTATTCCGCCAGCCAACCATCGAGCAGCTGACCGGGTTCATTCAGCCGACGTGGCAGGCGCTCATCGACGGTGCGATGTACTGCCAGCCACAGCTGGAGGAGATCATCGGGCGCCAACGTCCGGATGTGATCATTGAGGACAATGTCAACGCGTTCCCTGCGCTGCTGATCGCCGGTGTGCCCTTCGTTCGCTCGGTCAGCTGCCAACCGCTGGAAATGAAGGGCCCCGAGGTGCCGCCGTTGTTCAGCGGTTACGCCAGCGACGACCGCTCGCAGTGGGCCGCGTTCAACGCCGAGTACGACCGCACACATCGCGAGATGTGGGCCACCTACAACGAGTGGGTGCAGTCGTGCGGCGCGCCACCGTTGGCCGATCTCGAATTTGTCCACGAAGGTGACCTCAATCTGTACCTCTATCCCGAGGTTGCGGACTACACCGACCGTCGTCCGCTGGGCAGCACGTGGCACCGGCTGGACTCTTCGGTTCGGGCCACCGACGCACCGTTTGATGTGCCCGCATCAATCGCAACGAGCAACGACCCGGCCAGCAAACTGGTCTATCTCTCGCTCGGTTCGCTGGGCAGCGCCGACGTTGACCTCATGCGTCGATTGGTGGCCGTGTTGGGGACCACCCGCCACCGCTACATCGTGTCGAAGGGGCCGCTGGCCGACGAGTACGACCTGCCCGACAACATGTGGGGCGCCGCTCAGGTGCCGCAGACGAACGTGTTGCCGCACGTCGATCTGATCATCACGCACGGAGGCAACAACACGACCACGGAGGCCTTCCACTTTGGCAAGCCGATGATTGTCCTGCCGCTGTTCTGGGACCAGTACGACAACGCGCAGCGAGTGCACGAGCTGGGTTACGGTGTCCGCTTGGACACCTACGGCTTCGCCGACGACGAGCTCACCGGAGCCGTCGACCGCCTGCTGTCCGACACCGCACTTCACACGCGCATGGCAGCCACCGCAGCCGTGATTCGCAGCCGCAACGGCACCGTGCGCGCCGCCGACCTCATCGAAGCCGCCGCCAAGTGACTCCGGGTCTGTCGCTCAACAAGCTGCCCGCTTTCGCCGGGCGCCCGGGCCCGCTGCTGCTCGTCATCGCCGACGGTGTGGGAGTGGCGCCGGCAGGGCCGAGCAACGCCGTCACCGAGGCCGACACACCGGTGCTCGATCAGCTGTACGCGGGCCAGTTGTACACCGAACTGGCCGCTCACGGGCCCGCCGTCGGCCTTCCGTCGGACGACGACATGGGCAACAGCGAGGTGGGCCACAACGCACTCGGCGCCGGACGCATCTTCGCCCAGGGCGCGAAGCTGGTGAATGCTGCAATCGCGAGCGGGGCACTGTTCGAGTCCGCAGTGTGGAAGGAGGCAATGGCGCACGCACGCGCCGGCACGCTGCACCTCGTTGGTTTGCACTCCGACGGCAACGTGCACTCCCACACTGCGCACCTGTACGCCATGCTGCGCCGAGCTGCAATTGAAGGGGTCACCAACGCAGCCCTCCACATCCTCCACGATGGACGCGACGTAGCGGCCCGCAGCGCACTCAACTACATCGCCGCCACCGAGGCGGTGCTGACCGAGATCAACCAAGGTGCCCTCAGCCGTAACTTCCGGATCGCCTCTGGCGGCGGGCGGATGCGAGTCACCATGGACCGATATGGCGCCGACTGGCCGATGGTCGCCAGGGGTTATCAGTGCCACGTACATGGGGTGGGGCGAACGTTTGCATCGGCCGCCGAGGCGGTCACCACGATGTACGCCGGCTGCGCTACCGGCGACCAGTACCTCGGCGAGTTCGTCGTGGTCGATACCGACGGCACACCGGTCGGCACGGTCGCGCATGGTGATGCGGTCCTGCTGTTCAACTTCCGGGGCGACAGGGCCATCGAGATCTCCCGCGCCTTCGAGGAACTGGACTTCGCCGTCTTCGATCGCACCGGCCCCGACGGTCGGCCGGCGCCGACGGTGTTCTTCGCCGGCATGTTGCAGTACGACGGCGACGCGCTCATCCCGAAGCAGTACTTGGTCGAGCCGCCCACCATCGAGCGCACCATCAGCGAGTACCTGTGTGCCGAAGGGGTGCACACCTTCGCCGTCAGCGAGACCCAGAAGTTCGGGCACGTCACGTACTTCTGGAACGGCAATCGCTCGGGTTACATCGACCGAACGCTCGAGACCTACGTCGAGATTCCGTCCGACAACGTGGAGTTCGACACCACGCCAGCGATGAAGGTGAGGGAGATCACCGACGCGGTCATCGACCTGTTGCGCAGCGGCGAGTATCGGTTCGGTCGGCTCAACTTCCCCAGCGGCGACATGGTCGGCCACACCGGGAACCTCGCAGCCACTATCGAGGCCGTCGACGTCATCGACGAATGCATGCGCCGCCTCGTCGACGTCATCCGGGAGCTGGACGGAGTGCTGGTGTTCACCGCCGACCACGGCAACGCTGACGTGATGTACACCGAGGCCGGCGGCGTGCGCTCGCCGAAGACGTCGCACACACTGAGCCCAGTACCCTTCGCCATCTACGACCCGAACTACGACGGCGAGTACCACATGGCGCCGCCCGCGGGCGCGGGGTTGAGCAACGTGGCCGCCACCCTGCTCAACCTGCTGGGGTACGAGCCTCCGGCCGACTACCGCCAGAGCATCATCGAGTTCTAACGCGAGAGCAAGTGCTGTGCCCACGCGTTAGCGGACGCGTGGATCAGGTCCCCCAGATTGGTCATCACGCAGCCGCACCTTGCTGGTGCCTTCGGTGATGGCAGGTGGCACAGCGAAGTTGCAGCTCCTCCACCACCTTGCGCTTGGGTGTCGGGGGGGGGACGATGGGTCGTCAACACTCGAAGACGGGGTGGCAGTCGACCCGACCACGAACACGTACCGGGTCCTCGACCGGTCTCCGCTTTTCGCGATGGCCGAGGTCGTCATGCACGAGTTCACAACCGGGCTACGCTGGCACCATGGCAAGCAAAAAGGCACAACTTGAGCACCTGCGTAACGCGACTCTGTTTCAGGGTTGCTCCACCAAGGACCTCGAGCGGATCGCGAAGGCCAGCGATGAAATCACGATGCCCGCGGGCTCACTGATTGTCGACCAGGGCCAGACCGGTCGCGAAGCGTTCATCGTGCTCACTGGCACGGTACTCGTCAAGCGCAACAACAAGAAGGTCGGCTCGTTCGGCCCGGGCACGATGGTCGGCGAGTTGTCACTACTCGACCACGGCCCGCGCACTGCCACCGTCACCTGCGAAACCGATTGCACGTTGCTGTTGCTCGACCAGCGTCACTTCATGGGCGTGCTCGACCAGGTGCCTGCGTTGGCACACAAGCTGCTCGCCACCCTCGCTGGCCGCATCCGCGATCTGGACCGCCAGTACTTCGGCTGAGGCCTGAAGGTGACCTGACCATTGACTGCCAACTATGGTGGCCGGTGCTATGAGCACGCACACCTCCCCTGCCAATGACACCGAGGATGGCGCCACCAAGCGTGGCTCCGTGAAGAGCTGGCTGAAGGGTTTCAAGCCCCATCAGCTGGCCATCGGCCTGGGCATTTTCATGGGCGTGTTCACGCTCGCCTCGGGAATCATCCCGCAGTTCACGCACTGGCATGACGAGAACACACCCAACCGGGAAGTGTTCGGAGGCATCCCCGGCGCGCTGCAGGTCGCGTTCTACACCGTCATCCCGATGCTGCTGATCTGGGGCGCCTTCAAGTTCGCTGACCGCGTGCGCAACTGGGAGCGCGGCGCGCCAGACCGCCGCCGCACCACTCGCAAGAATGTCAAGAACCGCCTGCGCGACTTCCGCGCCGGTGCGTACATGCAGACGCTGTTGCGCGATGCCGGTGCCGGCCTGATGCACTCGATGATCTACTTCGGGTTCATGGCGCTGCTGGGCGTCACCACCGTGCTGGAGATCGACCACCAGTTGCCCGAAAGCCTGAAGTTCCTGCATGGCCGCACCTACATGGCGTACAGCTTCTTCGGCGACCTCGCCGGCCTCGTCTTCCTCGGCGGCATCTTGTGGGCAGTCGCCCGTCGCTACATCCAGCGGCCCTACCGCATTCGCATCAAGAGCAAGCCAGAGCACGTGGCCATCCTCGCCACCTTCTTCATCATTGCCGTCACCGGCTTCTTCGCCGAAGCCTTCCGCATCGCGGAGATCGAGTCGCCCAGCTATGAGAAGTGGAGCTTCGTCGGCTACCCGCTCAGCCGGCTGTTCACCGGGCTGAGCGACAACACGCTGACGCTGTGGCACCAGATCACCTGGATCCTTCATGTGGTGGCCTTCGCCGCCTTCTTGATCATGCTGCCCATCACCATGCTGCGGCACATCTTCACCAGCCCGCTCAACATGTACCTCAAGGACCGCGACCGGCCCAAGGGCGCAATGCGGGCCATGCCGAACCTGACCGAGACCTCGCTGGAGAGCTTTGGCGCCAGCGTGGTGGAGGACTTCACCTGGAAGCAACTGCTGGACACTGACGCCTGCACGATGTGTGGCCGATGCACCAGTGTGTGCCCGGCCCACGCCACCGGCAAGTCGCTGGACCCGCGCGAGATTGTGCTCAAGACCGGCGAAGTGATGGCCGCCAGCGCAACTCATGGGCATGTCACCCCACCGATGAGCACCGACGTCGAGATCACCATCAGCTCCAGTTCGCTCTTCGAGCGCATCACCGCTGAGGAAATCTGGGCCTGCACCACCTGCCGTGCATGCGACGAGATCTGCCCCGTCAACATCGAGATCGTCGACAAGATCCTCGACATGCGCCGCTATCTCTCGCTGATGGAGAGCAACTTCCCCGCCGAGCTGGGCAACGCCTACCGGGCCATGGAAAACCAGGGCAACCCGTGGGGTATGAACCAGGGCGAGCGTGGCGATTGGGCCAAGGACCTCGATGTGCAAGTAGTCGACCCGGGCCAGCCGCTGGAGGCCGAGTACCTGTACTGGGTCGGCTGCGCCGGTTCGTTTGACGACAAGAACAAGAAGGTCACGCAGGCGATGGCCAATCTGCTGCGCCGCGCGGGCATCACTGTCGCCATCCTCGGGCCCAGCGAGATGTGCACCGGCGACAGTGCCCGTCGTAGCGGCAACGAGTACCTGTTCCAGATGCTCGCCGTACCGAACATCGAAATGCTCGACGGTATGGGCGTGAAGAAGATCATCACGCAGTGTCCGCACTGTTTCAACACATTGAAGAACGAGTACCCGCAGCTGGGTGGTAACTACGAGGTCATTCACCACACACAGCTGCTGGAGAACCTGATCGCCACCGGCCAGCTCGACGTCAGCCAGGCCACCCTCGAAGAGCGCATCACATATCACGACAGCTGCTACCTGGGCCGCCACAACGACGTCTACCTGGCACCGCGCAAGGTTGTCGGCAGCATCAAGGGCATCGAGGTCGTTGAGATGCCGCGCAACGGCACCAAGGGCATGTGCTGCGGCGCTGGTGGCGCACGGATGTGGATGGAAGAGAACGTCGGCAGCAAGGTGAACGACGAACGTGCCATGGAGGCCATCAGCACCGGCGCCACCCGAGTCGCCACCGCCTGCCCCTTCTGCTACATCATGCTGGACGACGGTGTGAAGGCAGCCGGTAAGGAAGAGAGCGAAGTGAAGGTGGCCGACATTTCCATCCACCTGCTCGACGCCATCGAAGCCGGCGAGCGCGCGCTGGCCAACCTGCAGGCACCTATCGCCACTGGCGATCCGGTTGTCGGTTACCCCGTCGCCTGATCATCCGATCGGGTCGGACTGGGCGGCTCAGTTGATCAGGATGATTCGGTGAGCGTGAGCGTCTGTGTGCCGTTGGTGAGCGTCACAGCGGCACCGGTCGCCACGTCATCGAGAACGGGTTGAGCGCGATGCCCAGTGCCACTGGAAGCACTCGCCGATGGTTCGGAGTATCACAGCAGCCCGACCCGTCTATTGCGAGTTCAGGTTGTATTTGGAGGCGACGGCGCCCTGCTGATTTTGGTACTTGCTTTTCAGGTCGGGGTGGCCGTAGGGCCGTTCGGCGGGGCGGTCGAGCCGCTGGAAGACGAGCTGGGCGATCTTCATGCCCGGCCGCAGCAGGATGGGCAGGTTGCTGACGTTGGAGAGTTCGAGCACGACTGTGCCCTTGAAGCCGGGGTCGATGAAACCGGCCGTGGCGTGCACCTGGATGCCCAGGCGACCGAGCGATGACTTGCCGTTGACTATGCCAACGATGTCGTCGGGGCAACCGACAACCTCGGCGGTGTGGCCGAGCGCGAACTCGCCGGGGTGCAGTACGAACGGCTCGCCGTCGGGCACAATGACCGTGTCCATCAGCTTGTCCTGCGGTTCGAACGGGTCGATGTGAGTCAGCCGACTGTTGCGCATGACGCGAAACTCGGTGCCGAGGCGAACGTCGACGGAGGCTGGCTGCACCAGCTCAGATTCGTAGGGGTCGAGCAAAATTCGCCCGGCCTCAATCAGCTCACGCAACGTCGCATCGGAAAGAATCACGGCCAGACACTACTGGCCGCTCCGCATGCGCTGGCACTCTGCATCCCTGTGGCGGGCGCCGACGAGCGGCGGTATCGTGCACGTCTGTTCGCGGGTGTAGTTCAGAGGCAGAACATCAGCTTCCCAAGCTGAGAACGCGGGTTCGATTCCCGTCACCCGCTCCATGCGATGTCGCGAGACATCCCGGACGGACCGAACCCTCATTGGGGTTCGGCTCGTTTGAGTTTTCGGGGTCCTTTGGGGCCGCCGGTTGGTTTGCCGGTGCCGTGGTAGCGGTGGTCGGGGTTGATGGTGAGGGTGCGGATGATTTCGCCGGTGGTGGCGTGGATGACGCACGGAGCCTTTTCTTCATGGTTTGTGGAAAAGGATCCACGTGGTGAGTCCGTCGTTGTATGTTCGAGCGCAAGTTCGGGGGCACTGGGTATTCGTCGCAGCAGACCCCGATGCGTTGTTCAGCGGGCTTGCTGCAGCGGGCACTCTTGTCTGGTGTCGCGCTCGTGTCGGGCCGTTTCAACTTTGCTGCGGATCATTGGCGATGTTCGTGCACTTCAACGTTCGCTACAACATGTTGGATGACCGGCTTGGCGGGCCGGTGTTCCACTTCTATGCCGACTTCGGGTAGAGGATGTTGGCGGCGCTGCGGCCGGAGAGCACAGCGCCCTCCACCTTGGCGGCGCCGAACGCGTCGCCGGCGAACACCAGCGGCGGCAGGCCCTGCGCCAACAGGTGACGCGAAGGATGCACGGCCACCGGGCGCGCGTAGCGCCAGCGTTGCACCTGCGCTGCCGACGGTGCAGCGGGCAACCTTGCCGCCGCCAGAAGTGCGGCGACGACGACCTCGTCGGTTGACGACCAGTGTTCGCGACTGAAGTCGGCCATGGCGTGGATGGTGACCGCCGGCGACGCTGAGATGCCCTTGCGCTGGTTGTCGGCGATCCAGTCGATCGGCCCGTTCTCGGGGTCCAACGCACCCGGCTCGGGCAGCCCGCTGGGCCCGTCGAGCACCGCCAGTACCGCCAGGCACGGTTCGTAGCGAACGGCGGTCAGCGCGGCCAGGTCGTCCGCAGCCAGCACGACCTCGCCGGCGGCGAGCAACGCGAGTGATTGCGGCACCGGTGGCGTCAGCACCACTGCTTCGGCTTGCAGCGAGCGATCTCCGATCGTGATCGTCCAAACGTCGGAGCCATCGGCGCGGGTGATGGAGGTGGCTGCTGTGCCGGTGCGCACGTCGAGCCCCGCGGCCAGGTGCTTGGCCACGGCGTTCATGCTCTCGGCCCCGCGGAAGCGGGTGTGGCCGTCGGCGTCGACGATGCCGTGCGGGCCGAGCCTGCCGCGGAACCACGGCTGAGCCAACCCGGCTGCCTGCCAGTCGGCGACCACCGCCGCGAACTCGTCTGTGTGCGTGGTGAAGAACTGTGCCCCGTGGTCGAGGGTCGCGTCGCCCACTCGCCTGGTGGCATTCGACCGCCGACACCGCGGCCCTTGTCAATTACCACCACCTCATGAACATCGTTGAGGGAACGGGCGGCAGTGAGCCCCGCGAGACCGGCACCGACAACAACGATTCGCATCGCCCCAACCTACGCAACGCACTGCGCCGGTTGGGCAGGGTGATCTCGATACCTAGCGGTTCAACCCACCGGTGGACGGTACAGCGAGTTCGTGCAGTGTGAAGGTCTCAGGTGACCGCAGCGTCACCGGGCAAATGCTCGGGGGCACGTCGAGGTGGCCGGGTCGAACCAGTGGCGCCGGCTACCAAGCAACTAGTCCTGCGACCAGTTGGGGCTGAATGCGGCGCGTGATTCGATCGGACCCTTGTCGGCGTGTCGGCGGAGTTCGAGTTGACCGAGCTGATTACGATGGACCTCGTCGGGGCCGTCTGCGAGCCGCAGCAATCTGGCAGTGGCGTACATGGCCGCAAGTCCGTAGTCGTTACTGGTGCCGGCCCCGCCGAACGCTTGGATCGCCCAGTCGACGACGCGGCAGGCCATGTTCGGCGCGGCGATTTTGATCATCGCGATCTCCCGCCGTGCCTGCTTGTTACCCACCGTGTCCATGAGATATGCCGTTTTCAAGGTGAGGAGCCGGGTCTGTTCGATGGCGATGCGCGACTCGGCAATCCGTTCTAGTGTCACGCTCTGTTCGGCGATCGGACGGCCGAACGCCACGCGGTGCTGGGTTCGTTGGCACATCATCTCCAGCGCACGTTCGGCCAGGCCAATCAGCCGCATGCAGTGATGGATGCGACCTGGCCCAAGTCGGCCTTGGGCGATCTCGAAGCCGCGTCCCTCGCCGAGGAGAATGTTGGCGGCAGGCACCCGCACATCGGTGAACTGCACCTCTGACGCGCGGTCGGGCATCCCATAGAAGTTGAACACGGGCAGAGGCCGGATCACCTCGACACCTGGCGTGTCCGTCGGGATGAGAATCATCGACTGCTGGCGGTGACGCTCGGTGTTGCCGGGGTCGGACTTACCCATGAAGATGATGACTTTGCAGCGCGGATCGGTGGCGTTGGTGGTGTACCACTTCCGTCCGTTGACGATGTACTCGTCGCCGTCGCGCACGATCGAGCTCTCAATGTTGGTGGCGTCACTTGAGGCCACCGCCGGCTCGGTCATCGCGAACGACGAACGGATCTCACCTGCGAGTAATGGCGTTAACCACCGGTCCTGATGCTGGGGCGTACCGTACCGGGCCAGCACTTCCATGTTGCCCGTGTCGGGAGCGGAGCAGTTGAACACCTCTGGTGCAAGGTGCGAGCGACCCATCGCCTCACACAGCGGTGCGTACTCGAGGTTCGTCAGGCCGGCGCCGCCCTCGCCGTGAGCGAGGAACAAGTTCCACAGCCCTGCTTCGCGGGCCAGCGGCTTGAGCTCTTCTATCACCGGCCATACCGCCCAGGGGCCCAACTCCATCGACTCGCGGAAAAACCGGTCTTCATTCGGGTAGACGTGCTCGTCCATGAAGGCCTCGAGTCGATCGCGTAATTCGCGGGTGCGTGAATTTTCGGCGAGGTCCATGGGTGCTCCTTGTTAGCGGGTGGGTGTAGGACGCGCTTTTGAGCGCTCGGTCGGTGAGGCAGTGCGGAGACGCTCGATCCAGCGACGACGGCGTTCAACCTGCACGACCGAGACCGACTTGGCCATGTCGCTGTCTCCGCGCTCGAGGGCGTCGAGCAACATTCGTTGGTGGGCGAGGGCAATGTGTCGGCGGTCGGGCTCGGCGCTCAGCCACGCCCGACGCACGTTTTCGCCGCGGATCTGCAGCGCACGAAGGATTGAGGCGAGAGTTTCGTTTCCGGACGCGTCGTACACCAACGACGCGAACTGGTCGTGGAGGCGGGCAATGTCGTCTGGGTCGGTGGCCTGCTCGAGATGATCGATCACGTCGTGCATCTGGGCCAGTTGGCTCTCGGTGACACGTTGCGCAGCGAGTGCTGCTGCCGGCGGCAGCAGCAGCTGACGAACTTCAACGACTTCGTCGAGGCCCTTCTCCTGGAAGAGTTCCATCGCGAACACCATGCCGGCGAGAAGTTCACTCGGCGTCAGGCTGGTGACATACGTGCCGTCGCCCCGACGAACATCGAGCACGCTGATTTCCGACAACGCCCGAACCGCTTCGCGCAAGGACCCGCGTGACACGCCGAGCCGATCCGCTAGCTCTTGCTCGGGCGGCAACCGGTCGCCAGGGGCAAGTTCTCCGGCGACGATCATTGAGCGGATGCTCTGGATCGCTGTGGTTGTCACACTCACTACAAACCTCCAATGTTTCGATGACCAATGCATTGCCAGCTCCGGCACGGGGTTGCCTCGTGTGGGGCCGCAATGATGGTGCCTCCCACTAAATTGAACGATAATCGGCAGGTCGATGAGGCTGGTGACCACGGTACTAACAGTGGCCTGAATGGCGTCCGCATCTGGAACATCTGATGTCTGCTGATTACGCTGCCGTCATGGCCTCTCCACTTCACGACACGCCGCTGTTGCCCCACCTCATCATTCGCAGCCTCAACGCCCACAATGATGAGCCCTGCATCTACCTTGCGGGACGGATCGCATCGTACGCCGAGGTCCGACAGCGGACCAGTCAGATGCTGCAGGCCCAGCGGGCTCGCGGTGTGCAGCGCGGCACGCGCCTTGCTGTGCTCTCCAAGAACCGGCCGGAGGTGCTGACCAATCTGACGGCATCGCTCGTCAACGGCTGTGTCGTGACGCCGCTGCATCCGATGGGCTCGCTCGTCGACCATGCATATGCCATCGGCGACGCCGAGATCGAGTGCCTCGTGTTCGACGCGACGTACTTCAGTGACCGCGCCGCTGAGCTGAAGTCGCAGTATCCGCACCTCATCTTGCTGGGCTTTGGGCCCAACGAAGTTGGCGACGACTACCTGGCGCTGGCCGACCAGTTCGAGCCGGCCCCACTTGAGCCACCCGACGTGAAGCCGGAGGACCTGTGCACCGTCGTCTACACCGGTGGCACAACCGGCAGGCCGAAGGGTGTGCTGATGACCCACCGCGTCTGGCAGGCGATGACATGGATCCAGATGTCGGAATGGGAGTTCCCCGACGACTTGCGGCTCGCAATCGCGACGCCGCTCTCGCACGCCGCGATGTCGTTGGTCGCTCCAGTGCTGGTGTCGGGCGGGGCTTTCTACGTGATGGAGGCGTTCGACCCAGACGGGTTCTTTGACCTCGTCGAGCAACACCGCATCACCGCAACATTGATCGTGCCGGTGATGCTGTACGCGCTGCAGGGACATGCCCGCTACGAGACCGCCGACATGTCGTCGATGGAGACCATCTTCTACGGCGCCTCGCCGATGAGCCCCACGAAACTCATTCAGGCAATCGAGCATTGGGGACCGATCTTCTTCCAATTCTTCGGACAGACCGAGGCACCGATGGTGATTACCCACCTGAAGAAGGGCGAGCACGACCTCGCCCACCCGGAACGTCTGGCCTCGTGCGGCCGACCGGTGCCGTGGATGCACGTCGCCCTCCTCGACTCGAACAATCAGCCCGCCGGCCCGGGAGCGTCGGGCGAGATCTGCACGCGTGGGCCATTGGTGATGAACGGCTACAAGGACCTTCCCGATGAGACCGCCGAAGCGCTGTCGGGCGACTGGCTGCACACCGGTGACGTCGGCCGCTTCGACGACGATGGCTATCTCTACATCGTCGACCGCACCAAGGACATGGTGATCAGCGGTGGCTTCAACGTGTTCCCGCGCGAGGTCGAAGACGTGATCAGCGCCCACCCCGCGGTCGGAATGGTGATGGTCATCGGTGTTCCCGACGAGAAGTGGGGCGAAGCGGTTAAGGCCGTCGTCGTGCTGCAGGGCGGTCACGAACCCTCCGACTCGCTGACTGCGGAACTGCAGCGACTCGTCAAAGATCTGAAGGGTTCGCAGCAGTCGCCCAAGACGATCGACTATGTCGAAGCCCTGCCGCTCACCCCCGTCGGAAAGCCCGACAAGAAAGCGGTGCGCGCCATGTATTGGGGCGGCACCGACCGCGCAGTGTCGTAGCGCCGATCGGGCCGACGATGTCGTCGGCCCGATCGGCGTCACTCGTTGAATCAGGTCGGCACCTTACCGAGGGCGAGGTCGCTGACGTCCTCGAACTCGGTCGTGAGCGGCACGACCTTTCCGTTCTCCAGCTTGCTGAAGATAACGCTGCGGTTGAACAACCGGTTGTAGCCCTTCAGGCCGTCTGTCCATTCCTTGGTGAAGTCAAGCACCGGCACCATGCCGTTGAGGTCGAGGGCGGTGGTGGTGTTGGCAGCCTCGTAAAACGACTGAGCGGTGATGTCTCCCTTGATGGTCATGGCGATCTGGGTGAAGGCGGTGAAGGCTGCCCACGTACCCAGGCCACCCAGCGAGTTGTAGTCCAGCGCTGTCGTGTCGAGTCCGGCCTCATCGAGTGCGGTGCGGTACTCGGCCCACGGCTCGGTGGAGATGTCTGGGTACATGCCGGCGATGATGTTGCCGTTGGTTGCCTCTTCGTTCCCCTTCGCAGAGATTTGGTTGAGGTTGCCCTGCGGACCGTACTGCTGCGCCTTGGTGCCCGACTGCGACCACGCTGTGTTCCACGTGATGAACGGCGTCTCGGACATGATGCTGATGACGCAGTCGGCGTCGGTCGTTGCCTGGGCCACCTCAGCCGAATAGTCCTGGGCTGTAGGTGGCAGGATTATCACGTCCCCGAATTCCATGCCGAGTGCCTTGATGGTGTTCTCCATCGGTGGGATGAAGATTTGTGCACCGTCGATTATGACCGCGTTGATGCTCTTGCATCCGTCGTCGACCGCTCGCTTCACTGCGCCCACTGCGTACATCGGTTGGTTGCCGATGTTGAACGAGTACGGGCTGGACAGCTCCGACGGTGTGATTGGGCAACACGCCCCGAACCAGGTGATGCTCGACTCGGCGATCACCGGCACGATTGATTCGGCGAAGTATGTGAACGAGCCGACAATCGAGACCATGTTCTCCTCGACCGCTTGTCGAGCGCACGTGGTGGCCACGGCCGGGTCGAACTGCTCGTCGCAGACGGTGACCTCGAGCGGGCGCCCGGCGACCCCACCGCGGGCATTGATGTACTTCTCGTAGGCCTTCGCCGTGTTGGCGATGTTCTCGTACGTCGGGCCGGCGGCATTGAGCGTGGTGACAGTCATCACCTTGATCGGATCGCCCGTGGGCGTCTCCCCGCCGGTGGTGACTGCAGTCGACTCAGCCGGTGCTGGAGCAGTCGACTCAGCCGGTGCTGGAGCAGCCGACGTGTCGTTGCTTCCCTTGCTGTCGCTGCTACACCCCGCAGCGATCAGACCAACGACGGCCGCCAATACGATGCCACGCCGCCACGTGTGCCGTAGTGAGGCCGAACGCGGGTCACGCGTCATAGACATAGACATATGTTCCCCCAAGTTGCAGATGTCACGAGTGCGGGACGCACACGGACCCTCTGACGTATAGCACATACATCCGATGTTCGCTACCCCTGAAACCAAACGATCGTCGGCTTAGTGTGGCGCTCGACCGCTCAGAATCATCGAAAATCATCAGAAATCGACGGACAATGCTCCGGTAGCGGCGCCCTGGAACCAGTGCTATAGTGCTCGAAAGCAAGCTGACTGCTCCGATGTTTCACTACGCAGAGTGATGGATCGGTGCGTTGCGGGGGTTGCAGCGTTCGGGTGAAGGTGCAGCGTTGTGGGGTTACAGCCTTGGGGTGAAGGGGGACGATGAACGAAGTCATTCGATTCGCGCTGTTAGGGCTCGGGGTAGGCGCCCTGTACGCACTCGCGTCGCAGGGGCTCATCGTTATTTACCGCGGCACCGGTGTCCTGAACTTTTCCCTCGGCGCGACAGCTATCGCCGGTGTCTTCATGCAATCCGAGCTGCACACCCGGGCCGGCTGGCCGTTCTTGCTGTCGGCCGCTGCTGGCATCCTGTGGTCGGCGTTCCTCGGGGTCCTCACTCACTGGGTAGTCATGCGGCCACTGCGACGCGCAAGTTCGCTCGTGAGGGTGATCGCCACGCTCGGTGTGCTCATCACGATCCAGGCCGCTGTCGTGCTCCGGTACGGGTCCAACCCGCAGCAGATCGAGAGCTGGCTCCCGACAAACCGCGTCACACTCTGGGGCGAGGTCGGCATCACGGTCGACCGTCTCATCCTTCTAGCGATCGGTGCGGTCTCCGCCTTCGGCCTGTGGCTGCTCTACCGGAACAGTCAGTTCGGCCTCGCGACTGAAGCGGTCTCCGAGAGCGAGCGCTCCGCATCCGCAGTCGGCCTGTCGCCGAACCGGATCGCGCTGATGAACTGGGCCCTGGGGTCGGCAATCGCGGCGGCCGCCGGCATTCTCGTCGTTCCGATTATCACGTTGCAGGTCACCTCCATGACGGCGCTCATCCTGGCGGCGATGGCAGCTGCATTGGTCGGCGGCTTCCGTTCGTTCCCAATCGCGACCGCCGCCGGGTTTGCGATTGGCATCGGTCAGGCCCTGGTCGGCCGGTTCGCCGACCAGCAGGGGCTGGGGGCATCGCTTCCGTTCCTGGTGATCATCGTCGTCCTGGTGTTCCGCGGCCGCTCGCTACCACAGCGCGACCAGTACTTGGAACAGCTACCGATGGTCGGAAACGGTCGAATCAACTGGGCATGGACGCTGTTTGGTTGCGGCGCCATCGTGTTCGTGATGGTGACGAAGCAGGCGAAGTGGATCGACGCACTGACCGTCTCGTTGGGTGTCGCCATCGTGCTGCTCTCGATCGTGGTGCTGACGGGCTACGCCGGGCAGCTTTCACTTGCGCAGTATTCGATCGCCGGCTTCGGTGCGTACGTGGCCGGCCGGCTGGTCGCGGTGTACGACATCCCGTTCCTGCTCGCGCTGCTCGCAGGCGTCGCGGCAGCGGTGCCACTCGGCTTGCTTTTCGGTCTCCCGGCAGTCCGAACGCGCGGAATCAGCTTGGCCATTGTCACGCTCGGCCTGGGCAGCACGCTGGAGCTGATGCTGTTCAAGAACCGTAGCTATACCGGCGGCGTACAGGGCACCCAGGTCGGCAACCCGGACCTGTTCGGCTACGACATCGGGTCGATTCACCACCCCGAGCGCTACGGCATTTTTACCTTGGTCATGCTCATGGTGGCAGTTGTGGTCGTGGCCAACGTACGGCGCGGTCGTAGTGGGCGACGGCTCATCGCCGTGCGCACCAACGAACGAGCAGCGGCGGCCCTCGGCATCAACGTGATGGTGGCAAAGCTGTTCGCTTTCTCGTTCTCATCGGCCATCGCCGCACTCGGCGGGATCGTCCTGGCCTTCCGACTGAGCTCGATCAGTTATTCGTCCTTCAGCAACTTCACCTCGATCACCTACGTTGGCCTCGCGCTGCTCGGTGGCGTCGGCCAGCTCCTGGGTGCCATCTTCGGCTCCACGCTGGCAACCGCGGGTATCACCCAGGAGATGCTGGAGACCACGTGGGACGGTGTCGGCAAGTGGATCCAGCTCATCAGCGGGATCGGAATCCTGCTGACGCTCATCAGCTACAAGGACGGCGTCGCCGCGCAGTGGCTGCGGATGTCTCGCGAGCTGAAGAAGACCCGGAAGTGGAGCCAGCCCTACACGATCGAGCTGGCCGATGTCGCCGACACCCGAGGCGGCGAGCACACGGCCCGGGTCGAAGCGCGGTCGCTGATCGTCGAGGGGCTCACCGTGCGCTACGGCGCCGTCGTCGCCGTCGACAATGTCAGCTTCCGCCTCGAGCCCGGCAGGGTGACCGGTCTGATCGGGCCCAACGGTGCTGGTAAGACATCGCTCATCGACGCGATCAGCGGCTTCGCGGCCGCAGAGGGCCGCGTGCTGCTCGATGAAATCGATCTATCGAAGGCACCGGCGATGAAGCGAGCCCGGGCGGGGGTCACCCGGTCGTTCCAGTCGCTTGAACTGTTCGAGGACTCGACGGTGTTCGAGAATCTCAGCGTCGCCGCCGACCCCCAGGACCTGCGCTCGTACCTTCTTGACCTGATCTGGCCGATCAACCCCAAGCTTCCCCCGGAAGTGGTGCGGGCGATTACCGAGTTTGGTCTCGACGAGGACCTCCATCGTGACGTACACGACCTGTCGTACGGGAAGCGAAGGCTCCTCGCCATCGCCCGCGCCGTGGCGATGCACCCCAGTGTGATCCTGCTCGACGAGCCAGCCGCCGGCCTCAGCTCGGCCGAGGGTCTCGAGCTGGCCCGTGTGGTCCGCCGTCTTGCCGACGACTGGGGCATGGCGATTCTCGTGGTCGAGCACGACATGAACTTCGTCATGGGCGTCTGCGATCAAGTGATCGTCCTCGACTTCGGCACGCTGATCGCCTCGGGGTCACCCGAGGACGTCCGATCCGATCCGGCGGTCATCGCCGCCTATCTCGGCGACGAGACCGACGACGACGATCTCTCCCTCGACCAGCAACCTTCCGTTTACGTCAAGGAGCCTCACTCGGCCCCGGCGTCAGCCGCCGGAGGTGCGTCATGAGAGCCCCTCTGCTCGAAACCCGGAGCCTGAAGGCTGGCTATCTCGGGCGCGAGGTCGTGCGTGCGGTCAACCTCCGCGTCGAGGCAGGCGAGGTGGTGTGCCTGCTCGGCCCCAACGGAGCGGGCAAGTCGACGACCCTGCTCACAATTGCCGGTGATATTCCCGCGGTCGACGGGATCGTGATGTTCGACAATGTGCCGACCTTCACCCCGATGGACCAACGGGTTCGGGGCGGCATTGGCCTCATCACCGAGGACCGCCTCGTGTTCAGCAAGCTGTCGGCTCGTGACAACCTGCGCATTGGCGGCGGGTCAGTCGAAGCTGCGCTCGCGTTGTTCCCCGAGCTGGAGCCGCGTCTTTCGGTGCGCGGCGGAATGTTGTCGGGCGGCGAGCAACAAATGCTCGCACTCGCCCGAGCGCTGAGCCGCGAACCGAAACTGCTGCTTGCCGACGAGCTCTCGCTCGGCCTCGCCCCCAAGATCGTCGACCGGTTGCTCGGTGCCGTGCGTGCCGCAGCGGACCAACGTGGCACCGGTGCGTTGATCATCGAGCAACACGCTCGCAAGGCACTGAAGTACGCCGACCGGATGTACCTGATGGCGCGCGGTCAGATCCTTCTTGAGCTCCCTGCCAAGGAAGCACTCCTCCGGCTCGACGAGATCGAACACGCCTACCTGCGTGGCACCTCGGAGACCGAGGAAGACCACATCGAACGGTTGCGCAGGAAGAACAAGAAGAAGCAGTGGAAGCGCCAGCGAGTTCGAGAGCGTGAGCTGGCGCGGCTCAGCGGCAAGGTCGTGTCCACCCGGAAGGAAGAGGATGATGAGTACTACTTCGATACAGAACAACGCCTGCGTTCCTGGGCAAAGCGCGTCAGGCGGTAGCTGATATGGGTTACAGAACCTCAGAGCTCCCCCCGGGCGACCTCGATCAATTTGCCAACATTCCGTTCCTGGAGCGGATGAAATTGCTGCAGTTGCACTGGGTGAAGTACGGCTTCGGCACACCCAAGCAGACGATTGTCTTCTATGTGTGGAAGATCTTCTTCTATGCACTGTTCGGCCTCATCTTTTGCGGCGCCTTCACCAAGGGCCTCGAGTTCGACAACATCGCCGGCTGGTGGGACCAGCCGATCCTGTACCAGAAGCTGATGGTGTGGACGGTCCTGCTGGAGATCCTCGGGCTGGCCGCCACGTGTGGCCCGCTGGCATTCCACTTCGATCCGCCGATCGGCGGCGTCCTCTACTGGTGGCAGAACGACACGTTGCGGGTCCCGCCGTACCCGAACCACCTGCCGTGGTCCAAGGGGAATCGCCGCACGCCGTGGGACACCGGGCTGTACAAGCTCATCGTGTTCTGGCTCGTGATGATGATGTTCCTGTCGGGCGATCAGGTCGACGGCCTGCCCAAGGGCTCGGCGGGAGTGATGCCGCAGTGGGCGCTCGTCACCTACTGCGCGCTGATTCTGCTCATGGCCAGCCGCGACAAGATCGTGTTCTTGTCAGCACGCTCCGAGCAGTACGTGCCGACGATGCTGTACTTCGGGTTGTTCACCAACTTCCACGACATGGTCATCGCCGCCAAGATCTGCATGGTCGTCATCTGGATGGGCGCCGGCTTCTCCAAGATGCAGCACGGATTCTCATCGACCGTGGCCATCATGGTGCAGAACACACCGTGGATGAACTCTCAGAAGATCCGCATGGCGACGGTCAAGGACTACCCGAACGACATCCGCCCGTCGAAGTTCACGCACGTGCTCGGCCACGTCGGTGGCACTACCTGCGAGCTCGTCATGCCGCTGGTGCTGCTGTTCTCGCCATGGCCGTGGCTGACGTGGATCGCTATCGTCTCGATCTGGATGCTGCACACGTTCATCATCTCCACCATCCCGATCGCGGTGCCGCTGGAGTGGAACGTGTTCTTCATCTTCGCTGCTGGTTTCCTGTTCGCCAATTTCTCGGCAGGTAGCGGTTATGGGGTTGGCGACATGACACCGTGGCTGCTGGCGATCGTCGTCTTCGTCGCCCTCGCGCCGATCATCCTCGGGGCACTGAAACCGCAGTACGTGTCGTTTCTCGTCGGGATGAAGCAGTATGCGGGCAATTGGGCCTCCGGGACCTTCTCCTTCCGTGACAAGGAGAAGGAAGACCGCATCAACCAGCGGATCGTCAAGGCGGCGGACAACCAAATCGACCAGCTCAATCCGCTGTTCGGCAACGAGATCTCGGAGGTCTTCGTCCAGAAGGCGGTTGCGTTCCGCATGATGCACCCGATGGGTCGGATGCACATTTCCGCCCTCATGCGCCACACCGATTCGCTTGACACCCGGATACAACGCGAGGGCGAATTCGTGAGCAATGTCCTCACCGGCTGGAACTTCGGAGATGGCCACTGCCTCGACGAGCGGCTCATCGAGGCTCTGCAGGAGCGCTGCCAGTACGAGCCCGGAGACGTGATCGTCGCCTGGACGGAGTCGCAGCCGGCGTTCTCCAAGAAGGTGCAGTACCGCGTCATCGACGCTGCGATCGGGTGTGTGGAGAAGGGCTGGTATCACAACGACGACGCATATGGTGAGCAGCCGTGGCTTCCGAACGGCCCCATCCCACACACGGTCACATGGACCCGCCCCGGCTACGTGGCGCCCGGTGTGCCGCACCCCGGTACAGGCGGACGCAACTGACGTCCACGTGTGCAATTGATGACATGGGCACGGTGATGTCATGAGCACGGCAATTGTCGTCGGCAGCGGCCCGAACGGGCTGGCTGCCGCGGCGCGGCTGGCCCGTGCCGGGCTTGATGTCACCGTGCTCGAGGCCAGCACCAAGATCGGCGGTGGCGCGCGCAGCTCAGAGATGATCGTGCCCGGCCTGATCCACGATCACTGCTCCGCGTTTCACCCCTTGCCCACAGTGTCGCCGATCTTCGTCGAACTCGGGCTCGCCGCCAACGGTCCGATCACCTGGCTGCAGCCCGAGGTGGACTGCGCCCATCCGCTGGATGACGGGTCAGCCGGGCTGCTCTACCGATCGCTCGAGAGGACCGCCGACATGATGGGCGACGATGGCGCTCGGTGGAGTCGCGTGTTTGGCCGCCCAAGCGCGCGATTCGACGCATTGTTCGCCGACGTTTCCCAGCCGATCCTGAGGATTCCAAGCCATCCATTGACGCTGGCCCGTTTCGGTGTCGGCGCGGCGCTGCCAGCCACGGCAGTCGCCCGCATGTTCATGTCGGCCGAGGCGCGGGCGTTGTGGACCGGCGTCGCCGCGCATGCCTTCACTCGGCTGGACCGGCCGATGACCAGCGCCGTGGGCATGATGCTCGTCGCCGCAGCGCACGCCAGTGGCTGGGTGGTTGCCGAGGGTGGGTCCGGTGCAATCGTCGACGCGTTGGTGGCCGACATCGAACGCCACGGTGGCAAGTTCGAGACAGGCGTGCGCGTCACGTCGGTCGACCAGCTTCCGCCCAGCGATGTGCTGATGCTCGACGTCTCACCATCGATCGCCGCCGACATCCTCGGTGATCGGCTTTCCGCTGGCGTCGCTCGTGCCTACCGAAAGTTTCGCCACGGTCCCGGCGCGTTCAAGGTCGACTTTGCCATCGAGGGCGACGTGCCGTGGATGGCGGCCGCTGCATCGCGGGCTGGCACCGTCCACCTGGGTGGCTCAGCCGAGGAAGTCGCCACTCACGAGTTGGCCGTGTACCGCGGCACCATGCCCGAGCGCCCGTTCGTGCTCGTTGGCCAGCAGTACCTCGCCGACCCGACGCGGTCCGTCGGCGACGTGCATCCGCTGTGGACGTACGCCCACGTCCCAAACGGCTACACCGGCGATGCGACGGAGGCCATCGTGGCGCAGATCGAACGGTTTGCCCCCGGCTTCCGAAACCAGATCGTGGGCACCGCGGTGCACTCGACCACCGAAATGTCGATGTACAACCCGAACTACATCGGCGGCGACATCATCGGCGGGGCGTCGACGATGAAGCAGCTGCTCTTCCGGCCGCGTGTCAGCATCGACCCGTATTTCACCGGCGTCCCGGGCGCCTACCTATGCTCGGCCTCGACCCCACCGGGGGCAGGTGTGCATGGAATGTGCGGCGCCAACGCCGCCGCACGGGCGCTCACACGACTGCAAGAAAGAGGACCTCTCACATGAGCCAGCCGACCGAACCCGTCAACGAAAACAACAACGCGAGGCGAGACGGACTCGCCGC
>JAYUCY010000037.1:0-4572 GCA_043740085.1 Ilumatobacteraceae bacterium | reverse complement strand
CGCGCAACCGTTCAGCGGCAGTCGCGTTCTTCGCCGGGTTGGTACCCCAAATTGCGACCGAGGCACCCTGGGCGGCCAGAGCTTCGGCCCTACACAGGCCGATGCCGCCATTGCACCGGTGATGAGAGCAACGTGTCCGGTCAGATCGAATAGTGCAGTCATGAGAACGCCTTTCAGTGACGAGGCTTTCAGAGGGTCAGTGGGGATGAGCGTCGTCGACGGTGCCCAGCCGACCCAGCGGCATTCGGTCGAGATAGTCGGCCACGATGTCGGTGGGGACCAGACTGGGGCGAACCGGAACCGGAGGGGCTCACTGACCAGCACCGATCTGTGGCAGGGCTGTGGTGTGCATCACGTCCCCCTGCTACCGCTGAGTGTCACGAGCAGCGGTAGCGTGAGAGGGCCATGGCACTGCAGCAAATACGGCAACCGTCCGACCTTCGCGAATTGAGCTACCCGGAGCTGGACGACCTCGCCGGCGAGATTCGCGACTTCATCGTGCAGGCGGTGGCCGAGCACGCTGGTCACCTGGGCAGCAACCTCGGAGCTGTTGAGCTGACACTGGCGTTGCACCGAGTGTTCGAATCCCCCACCGACGCGATTCTGTGGGACACCGGCCACCAGGCATATGTCCACAAGATCGTGACCGGGCGCCAAGCACAGTTCGAGCAGTTGCGCCAGGCAGGCGGCATGTCCGGCTACCCGAACCGTGAGGAAAGCCCTCACGACTACATCGAGAACAGCCACGCCAGCACGGTGCTGTCGTATGCGTACGGGATGGCAGTTGCGCGCGACGCGGGCACCGACCCACATCGCCACATCGTCGCGGTCATCGGCGACGGCAGCATGACCGGCGGCATGGCATACGAAGCGCTGAACAACATCGGTCACAGCGCACAGCGAGTCATCATCGTCCTGAACGACAATGGCCGCAGTTACGCACCCACCATCAGCAATCTCACTGCTGGCATCACGCCGCGCGAAGCGGCCATTGCGGACCACCCCAGCCTGCCCGAGCGCATCACGGGGCGGCTGTCGCACAGCCTCACCAACATTCGCCTCAACCCGGTATACGTGCGCCGCCAACGCAAGCTGGAGAACTTCTTGCGCGACCTGCCGTATGTCGGCCCTCAGGCCGAGAAGGGCGTCGAGGCCTTCAAGGCCGCTGTGCGCGAGTTCCTGCAGCCGCCGTCGTTCTTTGAGGCGCTTGGCGTGCGTTACGTCGGCCCGGTCGACGGCCACGACGTTGAGGCGCTCGAGCATTCGCTGCGCAACGCAATCCAGCTGTCGTCCGAGGGCCCAATCGTTGTCCACGTTCTGACGCAAAAAGGCCGCGGCTATCCGCCAGCCGAGGACGACGACGAGAAGCATCTTCACGACGCGCCGGTGTTCGACCCAATGGTTGGCCCTCCACCAGCCGTGGTCACCGGATACACCCAGTCGTTCGCCGAAGCCATCATCAAGGAAGCCGAAGCCGACTCGCGGGTTGTGGCCATCACTGCGGCGATGCCTGGGCCTACCGGCCTGCTGCCCTTCCAAGCCCGCTTCCCGGACCGGTTCTTCGACGTTGGAATTGCCGAACAGCACGCTGTCACGGGTGCTGCCGGCATGGCGATGGGCGGTCTGCGCCCGATCGTCGCGATCTACTCGACGTTCCTCAACCGCGCGTGGGACCAGGTGGTATACGACGTCGCGCTGCACCGGTTGCCGGTGATCTTCTGCCTCGACCGCGCTGGCATCACCGGGCCGGATGGTGCCAGCCACCACGGCGTCTACGACATGGCGTTGTTGGCGAAGGTTCCGGGCATGCGCGTGCTCGCTCCGTCCAGCGCAGAGGAACTGCAGTCGATGTTGCACGACGCCATCACCCTCACCGATGAGGGGCCGGTCGCCATCCGCTGGCCGCGCGGCGCAGCGGTGCATGTGACCGAACACGAGGTGGGCTCCGGTTTGCTGGCCCGGCAGGTCCGCAAGGGCGACGGCTCGCTGTGCGTTTTGGCCATCGGCAAGATGCTGGCCGACGCACAGAAGGCCGCTGCCGAGCTGGCCAACCGTGGCGTTGACGCGACGGTGTGGGACGTTCGTTCATGCGCCCCACTCGACCCGGAGATGATCGCAGATGCGGCGGCGCACGCCGCAGTGCTGACGGTGGAGGACGGCATTCGCGACGGCGGCATCGGGATGACCATCGCCGACCAGGTGCACGCTATTTCATGCACCGTGCCGGTGCATGCGTTGGGTATTCCTGCCAGGTTCATCCCGCACGGGTCCGCCGAGCGCATTCTGGCTCAGCTGGGTCTCGATACCGACGGCATCGTCGCCGCCGCCAACGCTCTACTCGCCTAGCTCAGCACGCCGACATCGTGCCGGAGGCTGTGACTTCGCGTAGCCTCTCGGCGTGACGATCCCTGATTTTGATGCTGCTGGCGAGCTGGCATTTGCTCTCAAACTGGCCGACCTGGCCACCGCCATTTCACTGCCCCACTACGTGAACCGCACGTTCAGCCTTGATTGGAAGGCCAATCGCACCGAGGTGACGGAGGCCGACCGGGAGGCGGAGTTGGCAATCTCGGCGCGGGTGCTGCGCGACCGTCCGCACCACGGATTGTTCGGTGAGGAGCACGGATTGGTTGGCGACGTTGATAGCCCGTGGCGGTGGATCATCGACCCCATCGATGGCACCAGCAACTTCGTTCGTGGCATCCCGGTGTGGGCGTCGCTGGTAGCGCTCACGCATGCGGAGCACGGGGCGGTTGTCGGTGTGGTGGCAGCGCCGGCGATGGGTCGAACGTGGTGGGCGGCGAAGGGCCTCGGTGCATTCGCCGACGGCAAGCGATGCCAGGTATCCACAGTGTCGGCGTTGGAGGATGCGCAAGTTTCTGTCACGTTCTCCTCGGGTTGGGACGAACTCGGTCTCACCAGCGAGTTGGTGCGTTTGCAACAAACCGCGTACCGCGCTCGCGGCTTTGGCGACTTCTGGCAGCACATGCTGGTGGCCGAGGGCGCAGTTGACCTGGCCGTCGATGCCGTCGGTGTGCAGCCCTACGACCTGGCCGCAGTAATGGTGGTCGTCGAAGAAGCGGGTGGCACGTTCACTGATCGCCACGGCGAACGCACCTTCATGAACGACTCGGCCGTCTCTTCGAACGGGCTGCTGCATCACTGCGCGAAGATGCTCGGCTGAGGGGGTCGAGTGACGCACGACTTAGTAATTCGAAACGCATTCTTGGTTGACGGCACGGGCACGCCAGGTCGGATGGCCGACGTTGCGGTCGACGGCTCGCAGATTGCCGCGGTCGAACCTGCGGGAACCATTGTTGGGGGCACTCAAATCGTTGAGGCCGATGGGCTGCTATTGACTCCTGGGTTCGTCGACGTGCACACGCACTACGACGCGCAGGTGACGTGGGATCCGTTTGTTACACCGTCCGGCTGGCATGGCGTGACGACTGCGCTGATGGGTAACTGCGGTGTCGGCTTCGCTCCCGCCGCACCAGACAGTCATGAGTGGTTGATTCAGCTGATGGAGGGCGTCGAAGACATTCCCGGCTCGGCGCTGACGGAGGGCATCAAGTGGGGTTGGGAGAGCTACCCCGAATACCTCGATGTGCTCGAGCAGTTGCCGCGAGTGATGGACATTGGTTCCTCGATCGCGCACGGTCCGCTGCGCGCGTACGTGATGGGTCAGCGCGCTGGCGCCAACGGCGAGCCGACCGAGGCGGAGATTCTGGAAATGTCGCGGCTGGTGGAGGAAGCGCTGCGGGCGGGCGCCTTCGGTTTCACCACCTCACGTACGCCGATTCACAAGGCGAAGAACGGCGAGCTGGTGCCGGGCACCAACGCCGACGAGCACGAGCTGCTGGGCATCGCGGCTGCCATCGCGCGAGTTGGGCACGGCGTGTTTGGCTTCGCCCCGGATCACGCGTTAGTGCCCGTGCAGGAGTGGCCATGGATGCGCAAGGTCGCCGCGCTCACCGGGCAACCGATCTGCGTCAACCTGAACCAGTCAGACAAGGCGCCGGAGGTGTGGCGAGAAGTGCTGCAGCTGCTCGATCAGGCTCATGCCGATGGGCTCCCCATCATCGCCCAGGTGGCCGGTCGCAGTATCGGCATTCTGTATTGTCTGCAGGGCTCTGTGCACCCGCTGCTGTTTCACCCTGCGTATCAGGAGATCACATCACTCCCGTTGGCCGCACAGCTGGTCGCGCTTGCGGAGCCCGAGCGTCGACGACGGATCATCGAGGACATTCCTGATGACGGCGGCTTCTTCCAGTCGGCCGTACTGAATGGTCTCGGCCGCACCTGGCTGGTCAATGACCAGAACATTGACTACGAGCCGGCCGCGATCGACAGTGTTGCCGCAGTCGCGGCACGCGCTGGTGTGCCGCCAATGCAACTGGTACTCGATCAGCTGGTCGCGCACGGGGGCAACGGCATGCTCTACGCGCCGTTCTTCAACTACACGTACGGCGACCTTTCGTTCACGGAGGCTGTGACGCGGCACCCGCACACGCGCATGGGCCTGTCTGATGGTGGCGCTCACTGCGGCGCAATCTGCGATGGCGGCATGCC
>JAYUCY010000036.1:0-54153 GCA_043740085.1 Ilumatobacteraceae bacterium | reverse complement strand
ACTCCCGGGCAAGGGGCATTGGCGATGAGCAGTAGCCGAGCCGTCGGTGAGGACGTGATTCTTTATGAACGCGGGCCGAAGCGGCGGCGGTCCCACTTCATGGTCTCCACCACTTCACCCACCTGCGCTGACCATTGCTGGAACACGCCGGCGTTGATCACCGCGACAGCTTCCTCCAGAGTTGCGTCGCGCTCCAGCAGCACGGAGCGCGCAGCAGGCTCGGCGAGCACATCACAGAGTTGTACTACGTCGCCTACGGCAGCGATGCATGGCGGGCGAGTGGTGCCATCGGCCCGGGTACTGGGCAGCAGCAATCGGTAGAAGCGGTCCAGCTCAGCATCGTCGATGAAGCAGCACAGGTTGTCGTCCCAATCCAGCCAGCCGCGGATTGCCGAACGGCCGACCGCAGCGTGAAACAGCGGGTACAACGCAACGGCAGCGTGGGTCGCGATCGCGTGGCCCTGCATCATTTGCTGCAGCGCGCGGTATCCGTGATAGCGGCGAACCGTGTGGGCATTGTTGGCAGCGGCTGTGGCCAACGTGGGCTGGCCGTGGTGCGCGCTCTGGCGGTCGAGCAGGCGCAGCAGCTGGTCGCGTTGGCCCAGTAGCCACGGATCAACCCCCGGCTCGGTGGCGTCACCCAGCAGCGCCAGTACGAACGCCGGGTCGGCTTCTGGGTGCACAATGGTAATCGGGCAACTGTCGAAGAGCGCAGTCACTTCCGAGGACAGCGGCAGGCCGTTCGACTCGCCGGTGTCGGCGAGCAGCCGTAGGGCAGCCACGTGGCGCGACCCATCGATGACCACGAACTGGCCCGAGTTGTCAGCCAACGCCCGCACCAAGATGCGGTCGGTGACCACATCGGGGTGCCGGGCAATGGTGCTGGTCAGGCCGTCGAGGCCCGAGCTGCGCAGCCGTTGGTATGAGCGCATCGGGACGAAGGCCCGCATGAACGATGCGTCGGCGGCTACCGAAGGGTCGTTGACGAGTGACAGCTCGTCCCCCGGATCGAGGATCAGGTCACGCAGTGGAAGTCGCGTGGCGTCGAGCAGCGTCTGGACGCGACCAGATTCCTCACCAGACCCCTCACCGGGCTGCGGCCGCGGATCAGCCGTTTTTACGGTCGGCCTGCTTTGCCTTCTTGACGTCGCGCTTCTCCTTGAGCGACTTTCCCGCCTTCTTGGCGGCCGGCTTTTGAGGTGACTTTTCGGGCATGTGCCCTCCCTTGGGTTCTTGCTCAGGCAGTATCAGGAATCAGGCGGCCGGCTTCGATCGCGACCATCGGATTGCGGTTTTCGTCACCCGGCACGCCCAGCGATTCGCGGAACAGGGTGATGGCGTGCATCGTGCCAGCCTCGTGCAGGCCAGCATTCATGATGCGGTTGACCGACGGGCTCAGATCGCCAAACTCCATACGGATTGCATGAGCAATGGCTTCGCTGGGGGTGTGGTCCTCGGCAAGCACCGAGTTGGGCTTTACGCCACGCTTGGTGGCGGCCTTGCGCGGCTTGGCCGGTGCCTTCACCGGAGCGGCCTTGGCGATGATCGGGCGATCTTCGGCGAGCGTGTCGTCTGCGGGCTTCTTGGTGGTGGGCATGGCTTCCTTCGCGGCAAGAGGGCTAACGACCCCTGGCGGACGTCAAAATAGACCGGCACGAGACGCTGGCGAGTCTACCGCCATCCGCCACCCGTCAGATTCTGATGCCTCGCCCAACTTTCGGCCGTCTGGCTTCCCAATGGAGGGTTCCAACCCCTCCCCAGGTCACCGAAACCCTCCATTGGCCCTGAAGTCGTGGCCCTACGACTCGGGGCGATTGTGACCGCGCAGGTACGGTTCGCGACATGAGTGAAGCCTGGATCATTGATGCCGTTCGTTCGCCGCGAGGCAAGGGCAAGGAGACCGGTGCGCTGCACAACGTGCACCCGCAACGCATCCTTGCCCAGGTCCTCAACGCGCTGCAGCAACGCAACGGGTTCGATACCGCCGAGGTCGACGATGTGATCATGGGGTGTGGCGCCGGCAGCGGCGACCACTCCATGGACATCGCCCGCATGGCGGCACTCGACGCCGGGTGGAGCATTCAGGCTCCGGGTGTCACGCTCAACCGCTTCTGCGGCAGCGGCCAGCAGGCCGTCAACTTTGCCTCGATGGGCATCCTCGCCGGCTTCCAAGACATGGTCGTGGCCGGTGGGGTGGAGAGCATGTCGCGCCCAGCACCGATGCACGTCGATGGTTTCACCGCCAACAACAACCACCTGCGCGACCAGTACGACATGGTGCCGCAGGGCATCAGCGCCGACCTGATCGCCAGCGTCGAGGGCTTCTCACGCGAGGAGCTGGACCAGTTGGCCGTCGACAGCCAGAACCGTGCCGCCGAGGCCATCGCCGAGGGCCGTTTCGAGCGCTCACTTGTGCCGATCTTCCACGACGACGGCACGCTCGCACTCGACCACGACGAGCACCCTCGCGCCGGCACCACGTTGGCCGACCTCGCCAAGTTGGCACCCGCGTTCGCCGGCATGGGCAACCACACGATGGGCGGACGCGAGTTGACCATCGATGAGACCGCGCGTGCGGCCTACCCGCACATTGGTGAGATTCGCCACGTACACCATGGCGGCAACTCGTCGGGTGTCGTTGACGGCGCGGCGGCAGTGCTGCTGACCTCGCCCGAGTACGCGCGCGCCCAGGGCTACACCCCGCGCGCCAAGGTGACGATGGCCGCGGTGGCCGGCGACGAGCCGGTGATCATGCTCACCGCTCCTGGGCCGGCGGCTCGGCTGGTCGTGCAGAAGGCGGGGATGACCCTCGACGACATCGACCTCTTCGAGGTCAACGAAGCGTTCGCCGCAGTGCTGCTCAAGTTCCTGCGCGACACCGGTGTGCCGTGGGACAAGGTCAACGTCAACGGTGGCGCCATGGCGCTGGGCCATCCCATCGGTGCCACCGGCGCGATGTTGATTGGCACGCTGCTCGACGAATTGGAACGGCGCGACCTGCAGACCGGCCTGGTGACCATGTGCACCGGCGGCGGCATGGCCACGGCCACCATCATCGAGCGCATCTAAGCCAAGAGAGCGCGCCAAGAGCGCACAACCAGGGCTTCGCAACTGCGTCGAACGCCACCGCCAGCGCGGCATTCTGGGCGTTCGACTCCGCCCGTCGTTGCACCGCGGTAGCAACGAAGCGATCCTGCAGCCGCCCCACTTGTCGCGTCGCGCGAGCGAGGTCGCGATGTCCGTGAGATCGAGGCTACGACAAATGGTTGTGTCCAACAACTATTGCGGCACGAATCACGTTGACGGTTTCCAGCGCGGCGAGGGCGGCATCGGCGCCCTTGTTGCCGGCCTTGCTGCCTGCCCGTTCCAGCGCCTGGTCCATCGTGTCGACCGTGATGATGCCGTTGGTGACTACCACGCCAGTGTCGTGTGCGACGCGTGTGAGGCCGGCGGCACTCTGGTTCGCGATCACCTCGAAGTGGTACGTCGCGCCGCGCATAACGGCGCCGAGTGCAACGATTGCGTCGTAGCGCCCACTGGCGGCCAGGGCTTGCGCTGCCATCGGGATCTCCCACGCGCCTGGTACCCACACAGTGTCGATCGCGTCGGCGTCGGTGCCGTGGCGAGTGAGTGCATCGCGAGCGCCTGCCTCCAAGCGGCAGACGATCAGATCGTTGAAACGGCTACACACCAATGCGACGCGCATGCCCGCGCCGTTCATTTGTCCGTGAAACGTGGTCATGCAAATACTCCTGTGTCGTTGTCGTGTGCTTCGTGGTGTCGTTCGGTAGTGGGGTGTCGTTCGGTAGTGGGGTGTCGTTCGGTACTGATGCGGCGGTACGCGATGAGATCGGCAATCGAGATGAGGGGGAGGTGGTGCGTGCGGGCGAATTCGGTCAGCTGCGGCAAACGGGCCATTGACCCGTCGTCGAGCACCAGTTCGCTCAGCACCCCTGCAGGCGAGCACCCGGCGAGGCGGGCAAGATCGACCGCTGCCTCGGTGTGTCCTGGCCGTTCCAACACCCCGCCAGCGCGAGCGCGCAGCGGGAAGATGTGGCCCGGTCGGTTGAGCTGGTTCGGCGTGGTGGTCGGGTCGGCAAGAGCTCGCAGTGTGGCGGCGCGGTCGGCAGCTGAAATGCCAGTAGTCGTGCCAACGGCGAGGTCGACGGTGACTGTGAACGCGGTGCGGAATTGGTCTGCGTTAGCGGCTGGTGGCACCATCAGCGGCAGTTCGAGTGCGTCGCACGTATCGCCGGGTAGGGCCGCGCAAATCACACCGGAGGTGTGGCGCACGAAGAACGCAATTGCTTTCGGCGTGGCCGCATCGGCCGCCATGATGAGGTCGCCCTCGTTCTCGCGATTCTCGTCGTCGGCCACGACCACGATGCCGCCGGTGGCGAGATGGACAAGCGCCTGTGCGATGGTGTCAAACGGGCTCATGTCGCTGGCCCTGCGACATGGCCAGCGAGCAGTCGCTCGACGTACTTGGCGAGCACGTCGACCTCGATGTTCACCCGGTCACCCGGCCGTTTGGTGCCAAGCGTCGTCACGTCCGAGGTGTGCGGAATGATCGCCACGGTGAATGTGTCGGCGGTCGGCGCCACGACGGTGAGGCTGACGCCGTCGACCGTGATCGAACCCTTCTCCACCACGTACTTCATCAGCTCTGCGGGGATGCGTACCTGCAGGTCTGGCACCGGTTGCAGCACCTCGCCCACTCCATCCACGTGGCCCTGCACCAGGTGCCCGCCAAGGCGGTCGGCCAGGCGCACCGACCGCTCAAGGTTCAACGGCGAGCCAACTGCGATGCCGCGAAGGCTGGTACGAGCCAGCGTCTCGTCGCTCACGTCGGCCTCCCACCATCCGTCGCCCTGTTCCACCAGGGTGAGGCAGCAGCCGTTGACGGCGATCGAATCGCCCAGGTGCACGTCCTCCAGTACGAGCCGTGCTGCAATGCGCAGGCGCGTGCCCTCGAAGGCCGCAACACTTCCCATCTCTTCCACGATTCCCGTGAACATGTGCCAGTCCTGCCTTTCGTTGCCGTTGCGCTGCGAGATGCGCAGGAGTACGGCAACGCGAACAAGACGGCTGAGCCGCCCGTCCGAAATTGGACATGGCGGCGCGACCGAATCGCATGCGTCAACCCTGCTCCCATCCGGACTATGACCGTCGGCCTCTGGATTACACAGAGTCGGCCACACACACGCCACTTGCGTGACGTTTGTTGTGTGCGGTTCGCGGGCTCTCACCGCCGATAGGGAATTTCACCCAACCCCGCAGGGGGTTATTCAGTTGTCAGCCCATGACCGTAGCGCCACTGGTGCCCACTCGCCCCGTCGGCCGCACCCGGCTTTGTGTCAAGTCCGGCAAACTCACAGACCAAGCCCAGAGCCCGACAGCGTGTGCGTACAGCCTGCGGGGGCGGTGAGTTGCTGGTACAGGTTGGCGTAGGCGCCGGCGGCACTGGACCAGCTGACGTCGCGCGTCATCGCTCGCTTCACTACTCGCTGCCAGGCGAGCGTGTCGGCGTACAGGTCGCAGGCGCGCTCAAGGGCGGCGGCCAACTGCTCGGCGTTGACAGGGCTGAACTGAAAACCGGTGGCGACCCCGTCGTGCAACGCAGCCCCGTTGGCGTCAATGACCGTGTCGGCCAGCCCGCCGACGCGAGCGACCACCGGCAGCGTGCCGTAGCGCAGTCCGTACAACTGGGTGAGCCCGCACGGCTCGAAACGTGACGGCACGATGATCGCGTCGGACCCCGCCTGCAACCGATGCGACAGCGGTTCGTCGTATCCGATAGTCACAGAGACGTTGCCGGGGTGTTCCTCGGCGGCACGGCGCAGGCCGTCTTCCAGCGCACGCTCGCCCGATCCGAGTACGGCCAGCTGCGCGCCACGGCCAAGCAGTCGCGGCAGCGCGTGGAGCAGCAGGTCGAGACCCTTCTGGGTGGTGAGCCGGCTGACCACGCAGAACAGTGGCGCGTCGACACGAACGTGCAGTTCCAGTTCGACCTGTAGCGCGACCTTATTGGTGGCCTTCGCTGGCAGTCGCCGCACCGAGTAGAAGGTAGTGAGCGCTGGGTCAGCGGCTGGGTTCCACACCATGTCATCAATGCCATTCGCAATGCCGGTGAGATGGTCGGGCCGGGCGCGCAGCAAGCCGTCGAAGCCCATGCCCTGGTCGGGCGTGCGGATCTCTCGGGCATACGTGGGGCTGACCGTGCTGAGGTGATCGCTCCACAGCACGCCCGCCTTCAGGAAGCTGAGGCTGCCCCAGTACTCCATCGAGTCGGTGTCGCCCGGCACCAGTGCTGCGCGCGGCAGACGCAGGCTGGCCAGCGTGTCGGTGCCGAAGAGGCCCTGGAACGCGAGGTTGTGAATGGTGAGCAGGGTGGGGGGCGATGGCTTCTTCTCGAAGTGCAGGTAGGCCGCCGTCAGCGCGGCCTGCCAGTCATGCAAGTGCACCAACTCTGGTTGCCAGTCGCCAAGCCGACCCATTGCGATCTCCGCGCCCACCCATGAGAGTGCCCCGAAGCGCAGGTGGTTGTCCGGCCAATCGTTGCCCGCAGCATCGAGGTACGGCCCGCCGCCGGTGCGGGTGTAGAGGTGCGGTACCTCCAGCAGCAGTACCTCCAGTCCATCGGCCGTGCGGCCAGCGGTCAGCGTTCCGTTGCCACCGAAAAGCTTGGGCAGCGACGCTACCTTGCGCACGCCGGTCAACTGTTCGCGCACACCCGGGTAGCCGGGCAGCAGCACTCGCGCCTCCACGGCGAACGGCGCCAGGGCCAATGGAAGTGCACCTGCGACGTCGGCGAGGCCGCCGGTTTTCACCAGTGGGTAGCACTCGGGGGTGACGAACAGGACCTTCACGACGAAAGACCGTAACTGATGGACCCGGGAGTGCGAGCGACGCGGTACATTCCGGGCATGGCCGAACCCAAGGTGCTCGTCATCGTTCTCGCAGGTGGGGAAGGAAAGCGCATGCTGCCCCTGACGGAGGACCGTGCCAAGCCAGCCGTGCCCTTTGGTGGCAGCTACCGAATCATCGATTTCGCGTTGTCGAACTTCGCCAACTCGCGGTTCTTGAAGATCGTGGTGCTCACGCAGTACAAGAGCCACAGCCTCGACCGCCACATCAGTCAGACGTGGCGCTTCAGCGGGCTGCTCGGCAACTACGTCACGCCGGTGCCCGCGCAGATGCGGCGCGGCCCGCACTGGTTCGCTGGTTCGGCCGACGCGATTTATCAGAACCTCAACCTGATTACCGACGAGATGCCGGATGTGGTGTGTGTGTTCGGCGCCGACCACATCTATCGCATGGACGTCGGCCAGATGGTCGACCAGCATCTTGCCTCGGGAGCGGGCGTCACCGTGGCCGCGATTCCGGTCGGCTACGAGGATGCCAAGTCATTCGGCGTGATCGAGGCCGACGAGACCGGCAAGATTGTGGCCTTTCACGAGAAGTCGCCGAACCCGCCGACCATCATCGGCGACGACACGCGTTGCCTGGCCAGCATGGGCAACTACGTGTTCAACACCAACACGCTCATCGACATTGTCACGCCTGCCGGGCAAGACGACCAGCACACGGACCTGGGTGCTCACATCATTCCAGCGCTCACTGCGGCCGGAGTGGCGCATGTGTATGACTTCTCCAAAAACGTCGTGCCCGGGCAGGACGATCGCGAGAAGGGCTACTGGCGCGATGTTGGCACCATCGACTCGTATTACGACGCCAACATGGACCTGCTTTCGCCGGTACCGGTGTTCAACCTGTACAACGACCAGTGGCCAGTATTCACCAGCCATCAGCCGTTGCCACCCGCGAAGATCTCGCGTGGTGCCGGCGGCGAGCCGTCGTACGTGGATGGCAGCTTGCTCTGCGCCGGGTCGATTGTCTCTGGCTCACACGTCGAACGCTCGATTGCGTCGCCTGGCGTGCGCGTGAACCACGACGCGCACGTCACGGACAGCCTGCTGTTCCCCGGCGTCGAGGTGGGGCCCGGTGCGCGTATCAATCGCTGCATCGTCGACAAGAACGTGATCATCCCCGCCGGTGCGCGCATCGGTTTCGATGCCGAGGCCGACGCGGCCAGGTTCACCATCAGCGATCACGGCGTCGTCGTTATCCCAAAGGGCTTCGTCTTCTAGCTCACTCGTCGAAGTCTGGGTGTATCCGGTCCCGGAATCCGGAACTGAGGACACCCAGAAACCTCCATGGGACGATTCGCGCTTATGGCAGTTCGGTGGAGGTGGCTTCTATGGCTCCGGCGATGACTATGTGGCGGAAGTCCGGTGGTGCAACGTCGTCGGCGGCCAGGGACGTGCTCACCCGCCCCGCCAGGTTGCGGTCGTTCATGATCGCCCTTGCGACCGTGGGCCCGAAGCGGCCGCCGACGCCGATCTGACCCGACGCGACCGCAGCGATCAGCGCGCTCGAGACTTTTGCGGCGACCGGCTGCACCTTGTCCCAGTCGACCTCGGCGGCCATCGTCCTCATCGACTGCGCGGCCTCGGCACCGCGCACGCTGGTGGACGCGCGCACCTTCGCCCAATCAACACCCTTCATCGCGTCTGCCACTTCGGCTGCCTGCGTTTCCTCGGAAACCTCCGACGAGGCGGCATCAACCGGGACAGCCGATGCTTGGCCGGCCTCGAACTTGGTGCGCAGGTTGCGCGCGAACTCACTGGCCGATGTCGTTACCTTCGACGTCGCCGGCTTGACGGCGTTCGCCAAGCGCGCTGCGGCGCGACCAAGTCCGTGAGCCGTCATGACGCTAAAGCTACGCACGAATGGACGCCACGAGCGACAATGAGTGAGTGACAGGACGTGGCACCCATCCAAAACCACTCGAGTTCCGAACGATAGGCATGTCGACCACCGCCGAACACAAGAACCGCAAGGCGCCATGGGCGTCTTGAGGGCCATGCGTGCCCGGCCAGCCGACATTGCAGCTGATCTGAACGACCCAATCGGCGAACTCCTGCGCCGTGCCGGTCGAGGTGATCAGTCGGCCTTCGCCGAACTCTACGACGCACTCTCCCCCCTGGTGTACGGCGTAGTGCTGAAGGTGGTGCGGGACCCCTCGCAGGCCGAAGAGGTTGCCCAAGAGGTGTTCGTCGAACTGTGGCGGCTTGCCGCTCGGTTCGACGGCACCAAGGGCAACGCCAAAGCGTGGGCTGCCACGCTGGCGCACCGTCGAGCAATCGATCGAGTGCGCAGCGAGCAAGCCTCCCGTGTGCGGCAGGACCGAGACGCCAACCAGACCATCCGCAACGAGCGCGATGTGGTTGCAGCGGAAGTGGAGTCATCGTTCGACCAGGTGCGTGTGCGACGTGCCTTGCTGCAGCTCTCCGAGCTGCAGCGCGAAGCTGTGGAGCTGGCCTACTTCGGTGGCCATACCTATCGAGAAGTGGCGGTGTTGCTGGATGTTGCGGAAGGCACCGTCAAGAGTCGTATTCGCGACGGGATGATCCGTCTACGAGATGAATTGGGAGGTGAGTCATGACCGATATCGACGTCCACCACCTCGCCGCGGCGTACGCACTTGACGCCCTTGATGACCGTGAGCGCGCAGCGTTCGAGGCCCACTACGGGGCGTGCGAAGTGTGCCGCACCGATGTGCTGCAGTTCCGCCACACGCTGACACAGGTGGCCGACTCATTGGTGGCCCCGCCGCCGATGTCGCTGAAGGCGACGGTGATGGCGGAAGTGGCGACCACCCGCCAGCTCTCCCCTTTGGTCGCACCCGTCGTCGCTCTCGACGAGCGGCGGCGCGCACGTTCCCTGATGTCGGTGGCCGCCGCCGCCGCAGCGATCGTGATGATCGTGGTCGGCGTCGTCTCGTTCCGTGGCGGTGACGAGACCGACACTTTCGCGGCCGATCTCGCTCGCGTGATGGAGCAGCCCGACTCGCAGGTGCTCAGCCTGGACAACCAGGGTGGCGCCGAGGGCACCTTCAAAGTCGCATGGTCGAACTCGCTGGGCGAGGCCGTGCTGATGGGTGAAGACCTGACACCCACGCCAGACGACCAGGGGTACGAGCTGTGGCTGAAGACACCCGACAGTTTGACGGCGATGTACGTGCTGGACCCGGCCAAGGACGGCAATGTGCACCGCACGTTGAAAGCCCCCGCCGACCCCATCGCCTGGGCGATCACTGTTGAGCCGGCCGCCGGCTCGGCGACGCCCACCGGCGACATCATCTTCGTCGCCAACGTCTAACACCCACTCCAATTCCGGTTTGTGTCAAAGTCGTCGACTCACAGCACCAGGTCAGAGGCCGACAGTCCGTACGTAGAGCTGGGGGAATCTGGCGGGTCGGCGCAGGTTCGGTAGCGTCGGCTGTATGGCGACCGGGCTGGATGAGTCGCTTCGCGCACAACTGATCGCGCACGCGGAGCTCCCTGTCGAGCAGTCAACGGTGCTGCCGCCGGCCGCGTACACCGACCCGGCGGTGCTGGGATTGGAGCGCGAGCGCATCTTTGCCAGCGCACCGCTGCGCGACGTTGCTGGATGGCGACGGCAGTACTGCCCGCCTCACCTGCCGTATCACGCGTGGGTCTACCGGCTGGATGGCCAGTGCATTGCCGCGCCGCACATGCAGCAGACCATCGAGGCCATCGGGGCACCGTTCATCCCCGCCAACCATCGGCTGACGGAGTTGGCGACGGAAGTGTGGGAAGGCTTCGTGGACGTGAGCCAGTCGGCCCAACCGACGCCCCTTGCGCTCCGAGTCGCCGCCCTCACTGATGTCGCCAGCCGCTATCGGATGGCTGGCTACGTGACGGTCGCCGGCGGCACAGACGTGTGGGACACGAACTGGAAGTGTCTGGCAGAGAACTTCCTCGACGCCTACCACGTGTTCAAGGTGCACAAGAATACGTTCGCCAAGGACGGCGACAGCACGATCCTCGATTTGTTGACCGCAGTCAACGGTGAGGACCGTCCGGTGATCGAAGGTGTGTGGAGCGCGCTCCACCATCGCGACTCGCTGCGAGGCCCGTTCAGCTACCTCGAACGCAACGTCTACGACATCGGCCACTATGTCGCCAGGCGCCTCACCGGCGACGGCATGTGACGAGTATCGCCTCCGACTGAACGCGTCGGTGCATTTGAGGCGTATCCTCCAACACGTCGCTGACTGTCACGTTGCGCCGCGGACATCTGCGGCCCGGGCTTCAGACGGCTACGCATACGGAGTGCAATGGCTGAGGTACGACAACTCGAAGCGGCTATCTGGTCCATCGCTGACGGTCGCGGCGCGCCCGACGACCTTGCGTTGTTCGAGAGCGACGAGACCATGTCGTTGGCAGTGCTCGACCGTCTCATTGGCGACGCCGAGGAAGACCTTGCCAACGTTCGCGGCATCTCCGGTGAAGAGCGCGATCAGGTGGTCGCTGACTTTGCGGAGACGCTGAAGAGTCTGCACCGCACGGCCGCCCGCCTCAAGCCGCTGCCGCCGTCGCCAATTCTCGCCGAACTCGATGACGACGACTCCATCTCGTGGGAGTACCTCGAGCCGGGCGAAGTGCAGTTGCAGGCCTCATGGGCCGATGGTCGGGTCATCGTGTGGGCCGCAGGTCGCGGCACCGAACCTGCCGACAACGACGCACTCGCCGATCGCTTGCAGGCCGTCGACGGCCCGCCGCACGGCTGGGAAGTTCACCCCGGCGTGGCACTGCCCAACGGCATGAAAGCCGAAGCGCTTTCTATCCCGATGCGCGGCGCGCTCGGTTGGTTGGTGTCGGTTGGCGGGGCTGCGGCGCCCGAAGGTGTCGGCGTCAGCTTGCTGTGGTTGGGCAGGGTTGCCGTCGAGGGTGTGCGCCTTGCTGCTCGTGGTGCCATCGTTCCCAGCGTGCGCGTGACTGCCCGCCGCGATGGCCACGGCACCGACGCTGCGCTGCGCTGGATTCCGGCGTACATCAGCCGCGCCTCGCTGGATGAATTGGCTGCGGTCATGCCAGCGACAGTCACCGCTGTCGAGTTGGGTGCCGGGCACACGGTGACGGTCGCTATTATCAGTTCCGTCATCGACGCGATCATGAGCGAGGCAGCCGAGCGGGTGGAGCTGAAAGCACAGCCGCCGGCCGCGAAGACGATCACCGATTTGGGCGACTCACTGTTGGCCCGCATCGACGGCGCGCCGTTCCCTGCCGATGCCTCGCTCGCTCGCGACATGTCTCGCCGGTTCGACCAATGGACCCGTTCAGTCACCGACACCGGGCACGTACGCCTGGTCGTGCAGCTCGACCCGCCAGGCGTTGGCGGCGTGTGGCTGATGGCGGTGCACGTGAAGCAAGCCAAGGGCAAGATGATCCCCATCGACGAAGCGCTGCGTGCGCCCGATGGTGGTCGCGCAGCGTTGGCGGAGTGGACCCGACTTGGCCGCATCTTCCCCGCGCTTGGTCGCGCTGGCGTGAAGGCGCGTGGACAGTTGGCGCTCAGCCAGGACGAAGCATGGGACTTCCTGACGATGGCCGGCCCCACACTGGTCACCACCGGCTTCGATGTTCGTGCCCCATTGATCTCGCGTCGCAAGGCAACGCCGTCGCTGCGGCTGTTCGCTGAAGAGTCGGCCGGTTCGGTTGTCGGTGCGCACCAGCTTTCCAACGTTGCGTGGTCCGTGCTCTTCGACGATGTCGAGCTGTCCGCAGGTGAAGTTGCGCGGCTGGCCAAGCAGGCTCGCCCGCTCGTTCACTCTCGCGGCAAGTGGGTCGAGCTGGATCGCGTCGATTTGGAGAAGGCCGCCGCCGCGCTGGCCGAGCGCGAGTCCACAACCAGGATGACGGGCGCGGAGATTCTGCGCCACAGCATGGGGCTCGATACGTCGGGGCTCGCTGGCGGCATCGTGGTGCAGGGTCAGAGCTGGGCCAACGATGTGCTGCAGCGGGCCAGCGAAGCGTCGGCAGCGCCGGTCACCCCGCCGGAGGGTTTCGTCGGCGAGCTGCGTTCGTATCAGACCGAGGCGCTGTCGTGGATTGGCTTCCTCGACGCCGCGGAGTTGGGCGGTTGCCTGGCGCTCGACATGGGTTTGGGCAAGACGCCCACCGTGCTCGCGCATCTCGCCCGCACCGCCGGCAACGGCACCACCTTGGTCATTGCACCGGCCGCCGTCGTGGGCAACTGGGCCGCCGAGGCCGCACGCTTCGCACCCGGGTTGCGCGTGCTCGTGCATCACGGCTACTCGCGTTCCGAGGCCGACGGGTTCACCGCGCAACTAGCGGGGGCCGACATCGTGATCACGACCTACGCAACCGCAGTGCGGGATGTCGACATGTTGGCCGCGATCGAGTGGCGCACGATGGTGCTCGACGAGGCGCAGGCCATCAAGAATCCGGCCAGCGATACTGCTCAGCAACTGCGTCGCATCGCCGCCCACACGCGGTTGGCGCTCACCGGTACGCCGATTGAAAACGGTGTCGCCGACCTGTGGGCCATCCTCGATTTCACAAACCCTGGCCTGGTCGGGCCGCGGCCGGCGTTCGTCGCTCAGATGTCGGGCGACAGTGAGTCCGCACTGAAGGCGCTCAACGGCATCCTGCTGTTCCGCCGCACCAAGACTGAGCCGGAAGTGGCCGCGCAGCTGCCCGATAAGATCGACGAGCTGGACCACTGCACGATGACGCCCGAGCAGATCGGTCTGTACCAAGCGGTGCTTGACGATCTGGTGCTCAACGTCACCAACGAGCTAGGGGAGAAGAAGGAGGGCGCAATTCTGGCCGCCATCACCGCCCTCAAGCAGATCTGCAACCATCCGGCTGCGTACAACGACGATGGCCAGCCGCTGGCTGGTCGGTCGGGCAAGCTCGCCCGCCTGGAGGAGATTGTCGAGTCGGTATTTGCTGCTGGCGAACGGGTGCTGATCTTCACCCACTTCGCCACCTGGGGTCGCCGCCTTGCCGAGCACCTCACCACGCTCACCGGCACGCCCGTCGCGTGTTACGACGGCAGCCTCAGCCGCACGGTGCGCGACAAGATGGTGGCCGAATTCCAGGCGCTGGAAGGCCCGGGCGTGATGGTGCTGTCGCTCAAGGCTGGCGGCACCGGGTTGAACCTGACCAACGCCAACCACGTCGTGCTGTATGACCGCTGGTGGAACCCGGCCGTAGAAGACCAGGCGCGCGACCGCGCGTGGCGTATTGGCCAGAGCAAGACCGTCATCTCGCATCGCCTGGTGTGCCCCGGCACGGTTGACGAGAAGGTCGAAGAAGTGGTTGCCGGGAAGCGCCACATCGCACAGCTGGTGTTGCCCAAGGGCAGCTCGATGGCGGATCTTGACACCGACCAGTTGCGCCTCGCCTTCGGCCTGCGCCCCGACGAACTGTTGACCGAGGACGACCAATGAGCCGCCAACTGCCATCCGCTTCTCCGCCGGCGGCTCGTAACGGCAACGGCAACGGCCAGCGCCGTCGGTCTGGCTCGCGCCAGAACGGTGCGCGCCAGGCCCAGAAGGCCGACATCTGGCGCGACCCGGAGCCGCTGCCCGAACTGGAAAAGATCGCGGTGTCGCGCGACGCAACGGCGCTGCTGCGCTCGCTGGGCGAACCTCCGATGAACGGTGCCATCGAAGCCGGCTACACCTTCGGCGCAGTAGTAGAACGCGCCGCCGGCATCGCCACAGCGTTGGCCTTCAGCGCCGGCCTGCTCGCCGACCAACCCGAGTAACGCGATTCCGGGTGATCGACCCCGGCCAAGATTCTGGGTGCCTCTGCCCCAAGCGAGTTTCTGGGTGTCCTCAGTCCCGGTTTCCGAAACGGAATTCACCCAGACGCGATTGCACCAGATTTCCGACACCCTTGCCCACGCGTTGAGATTCTGGGCCAGCGTGGTGGATCACCGCACTCCGAATCGTTGGCCTGGCTTGCCGCGGGGAAAGCTACTGACATGAGTGAGTTTCTCGATGAGCTTGATGCGTGGTTGGCGGAGAACTGGGACCCTGAGCTGACGGTGGCGGAGTGGTGGCAGCGGCTGGGGTCGTCGGGTTGGGCGGCGCCCGCGTTGCCGACGAATGCATACGGCAAGGGTCTCGCGCGCAACGACGCGATCGCCGTTGGGCATCGCATCGTTGCTCTCGGCGCGGTTGCTGCACCCGGTGGGCTTGGCATGTTGCTGGCCGCGCCGACCATTGCGGTGCACGGCACGCAGGAGCAGATCGACCGTTACGTGCTGCCAATCGTCACTGGTCAGCAGGCTTGGTGTCAGCTGTTCAGCGAACCCGGTGCGGGCAGCGACCTTGCCGGCCTGAGCTGCAAGGCGATCAAGGATGGCGACGAGTGGATCGTCAACGGCCAGAAGGTGTGGACCAGCGGCGGCCAAGTGGCCGACATGGGCATGCTCATCGCCCGCACCAACCCCGACTTGCCCAAGCACCAGGGCATCACCTGGTTTGCGTGCGAGATGCATCAGGAAGGCGTCGACATCCGGCCCCTGAAGGAGATGACTGGGCGGGCACTCTTCAACGAGGTCTTCCTCAGCGACGCACGCGTGCCCGATGACGCCATTATCGGAGGCCTCAACAACGGTTGGGCAGTGGCCAACACGACGCTGATGTTCGAGCGTTCAGGACTTGGTGCTGGTGGCCACAGCGCCGCCGCCTCGGCGAGTGCGGGTACCGTCATCGGCGACCTGCCCAAGCGCATCGGCGACTTCGCACGCCGCGCCGGCCCTGCGGGTGGCGGAGGTGGCGGCGGCGCAATGGCCGCCGGCGCGATGACGATCTTCAAGCACATGGCCGCCGCGGCTGGCGTGCAAGGCGACCCGACGGTTCGCCAGGAGATGATGAAGCTGCATACGCTGCACGAGGTGGGTCGCATGCTGGCGCTGCGCCTGAAGGCGGAGAAGGCTGCGGGGCGTGACATCGCCGGCGCACCGAACATCGCCAAGCTGTCGATGAGCGAGATCATGCGCCAAAGCCGCGATCTTGGCCTGCGCTTGGCGGGTGCCGGCGGCATGTTGCATGCCTACAACTCGGCAGATCGCAAGGAGCTCGATGCGGCCACCGGCAACCCGATGCTCGCGTACGTCACCGAGATGGCGCTGTTCGCGCAGGGCCCGCCGATCTATGGCGGCACCGACCAAGTGCAGCGCAACATTCTTGGCGAGCGCGCCCTTGGCCTGCCCAAGGAGCCGAACAACGACCGCACCCTGAGCTGGAGCGAATTGCCCAAGAACGGGTGATCCGGGCGCCATCGCCGCTGAACCGCGAGACTGTCGTGCATGGAGCAACGCAACTGGCCGAGCACGCACGACGAGCTGAACGAAAGCCACATTCAGGTGCGCGTCGCCGCGGTCGAAGGCATCTTCAACCCGATGGACCCGACACCGCTGGAGGAGCGTTCGCTCAATCCTGAAGTGGCTGACTGGATTGAAGAGTGGGCGGAAGACTTCGACAAGGACCATGAGATCACGGTCGAGATCTACGTGGCCGACGGACGGCTCGGTGGTCGCGAACAAGCCATCGTCAGCGGACTGCACAACCACTTCGAATATCGCGCGTGGCAGTCCGGTCGCGAGCTCAGCAAACTACTGCGCGAGGGCCGTATCAGCCTGCTCATCGGCGTCTGTGCCATCGCCGGCTTCAACCTGTTGTCAAAGGCAATTCGCGCGAGCACCAACCCGGTGGTGGAGATCATCCATGACGGTTTGTCGGTGTTGGGTTGGGTGTCGATGTGGAAGCCATTGGAGATCTTCCTCTACGAGTGGTGGCCCATCCGTCGCGAGCGCCGTGCCTGCCGTCGCCTGGCCGAAGCCAACGTCACGTTTCCTGCGGTCGCTCCTCGATAACGGGAACGCCGAGCTTGCGGCGCAATTCGACGTAGACGTGTTGGCCGGCAATTCCCGCCAGCTCCTCGGCTAACGAGTCGATCACCGGTTGCGTGCCGACGTAGGCCTCGCCGCCTTCCGTGCAGCACCACGCCATCGTCTCCCCCTCGTCGCCCCAGTCGGCTCGCGACCAGCGGCGCACCGTGGCGTGCTCCACACCGTCGGGCTGCATCGCCCAGTCCACTCGTACCGGCAGCTGCCAGCACACCGATGGCTTCCAGTCGATCGGCGACTCGCCCGCGTCGTGGGCGGCGAGGTGCAACGCACAGCCTGCCCCGCCAGCGAACCCGGGTCGATTGAGGAAGATGCACGCACCGTCGACGACCTTCGTGTTCGTGCGAGTCTCGTCGGCGAACACGTCATTGGCATCGACCAGCGCAGCGTGCTGCCAGAGCTCCGGTGGGATCGTCGAAGCGAGTGCCGAGACGGTCATCGCCTCCTCGAGATCCGTCAGCTCGGCGCCAACCGAGCAGCAGCCCTGCTGTAGGTGCTCGGCCGGGTGATCGAGAATTCCCTTGCACCCGCGACCCCAGATGCACGTCCAGTTCGACTGCATGAAGTCGGGTTCGAAGCGCCACAGCGTCTCGCCATCGGGAATCTCGATGAACCCATCGCCCAGTCGATTGTCATCCACGCTGCGAGCGTACTGCGACCGACGCGTCGGGTTCCCTCGGACGGACAACGAGTCAGATCGTCGAGGGAATGGTGCGGGCGGCGGCGAAGCGCTCGGCGACGTTGGGCCAGTTGACGATGTTCCAGAATGCCTTCACAAAGTCGGCCTTCACGTTCTTGTACTGCAGGTAGTACGCATGCTCCCATGAGTCGATGACCAGTAGCGGCACCGACCCGGCGCCGACGTTGCCCTGGTGGTCGTAGATCTGCTCCACGATCAGCCGGCCGGCCACGGGCTCCCACGCGAGCGCACCCCAGCCAATGCCCTGCACGCTGGTGGTGGCAGCGGTGAGCTGTGCCTGCAGCGAATCGAAGTCGCCGAAGACTTCATCGATTGCGGCGGCCAGTTCGCCCTCGGGCTGGCCGCCGCCGTCGGGGCTCATGTTGGTCCAAAAGATGCTGTGCAGCACGTGGCCGCTGAGGTGGAACGCAAGGCTGCGCGACAGCGCGTTGATGTTGGCGAAATCGCCAGCCTCACGGGCGGCGGCCATCTGATCGAGGGTGTCGTTGGCGCCCTTCACGTAGGCGGCGTGGTGCTTGCCGTGATGCAGGTCGACGATCTCGCCGCTGTAGTGCGGCTCCAGAGCGCCAGGGGAATAGGGCAGTTCGGGGAGTGTGTAGATAGGCATGTGTGGTTCCTTCCCTGTGGTGATGCAGTTCAAACCTTCGCGCAATCTGACGCCGGGCGCACCGCACAGCGTCGATGTCGTGGCAACCTGACCAAATGAGTTCGGAAATCACCGCAGCGCAGCACTACGACCTGATCATCATCGGCGCCGGTTCCGGCAACTCGGTCATCGGGCCGGAGATGGACGGCTGGCGGATCGCGATGATCGAACGAGGCCTGTTCGGGGGCACCTGCCTGAATCGTGGCTGCATTCCGTCGAAGATGCTGATCTACCCGGCCGATCTTGCCGAGCATGCGAAGGACAGCTCGCGCTATGGCATTCAGACCCAGTTCCTGGGCGCCGATTGGCCGGCCATCGTTCACCGCGTGTTTGGTCGCATCGACCCCATCGCCGAGGGCGGGCGCCAGTATCGCCACAGTCTTCCCAACCTCGACGTGTACGAACACTCGGCGCATTTCGTGGGCGAGCGTGAGCTGGAAGTCGGCGGCGTGCGAATCAGCGGCGACCGCGTGGTGATTGCTGCAGGCGCTCGCTCGTTCATTCCTGATGTGCCCGGCATCGACGATGTGCCGTTCCACACCAGCGACAGCATCCTGCGCATCGCGCAACAACCCCAGCACCTCGTCATCCTCGGCGGCGGCTTCATCGCCACCGAGCTTGGCCATGTCTTCCAGGCACTGGGTTCGAAGGTGACCATCATCAATCGCGGCCACTGGCTGCTACAGGCAGAAGACCACGATGTCTCGCACCGCTTCACCGAGATTGCAGGCGAGCGTTTCGACCTCGCGCTGGGCACACACGTCGAGCGTGTCTACCGAACCGATACCGGTGTCGGCCTGGAGATCACGTGCGACGCCGGCCCGCGGACAATCGAGGGCGACGTGCTGCTGGTTGCCGCGGGGCGTATTCCCAACAGTGACGAGCTGCGCGTGCTGGCCGGCGGTGTCGAAATCGACCAGCTGGGCAATGTCCTGGTCGACCGATACGGCCGCACCAGCTCGCCGGGCGTGTGGGCTCTCGGCGATATCAACGGGCGGCATCAGCTGAAGCACATGGCCAACGGTGAAGCGAAGGCCGTGCGCCACAACTTGCTGCACCCCAACGACCTACACGAGTACGACAACCGGCCGGCTCCGCGCGCCGTCTTCACCAGCCCGCAGATCGGCGCGGTGGGCGTGACCGAGCAGCGGGTGCAGGCCAGCGGCCAGCCCTACGTGACCATCACGCATGCGTTCGGTGACGCTGCGTACGGCTGGGCGATGGAGGACACCATCGGCTTCTGCAAGCTGATCGGCGACCCGCGCACGCGCACCGTCATCGGCGCCCACCTGATGGGCTACCAGGCCTCGATGCTGGTGCAGTTGCTGGTGCAGGGCATGCATCTCGGCAGCACTGCCGACGAGATGGCCAGTGGGCAAGTGTGGATTCACCCCGCCCTCAGCGAGGTCGTGGAGCAGGCGCTGCTGAAGCTGGTCGACGCCTTCGACAGCCACGTATGGCCGGCGTAGCGGTCACACCTATCTCTTACGGTTCGCCGGTTGGCCCCTTACCTGGGGGGCGCATCATGTTCCTCGCCACCCCACACAGAAGGAAACCTGATGAACAAGAAATTGGTAACCGCTGGTCTCGCCGCTGGTCTTCTCGCAGGCACCGGGGCCGGACTGATTCTCCAAATGTCGGGCTCGGCCGGCGCCGCTGGCGCGTCGATTTCGGCACGCCCCGATCCCGTCGACACGCCCGATTCGGCAACCGACCCGGCAACCGATGCGGCCCGTGCCGCTGATCGGTCGACTCGCCTCCAGGAAGTACTCAAGCCGCTCGTCGACGCTGGCACACTGACCCAGGTTCAGGCCGACAGCGTCGTTGAGACGCTGGTGGCTGCCGGCCCCATGGGTGGCGGCCGCGGTGGCCACCGCGGCGGGCCGGGCCTCAGCGTGGTCGCGACCACGCTGGGAATGACTGAAGCTGAAGTTCGTGACGCCATCTCCAACGGCCAGACCTTGGCCCAGTTGGCGGAGGCGAAGGGCTCGTCGGCGCAAGCATTGATCGACGCCATCCTGGCCGAGCGCAAGGCGCACCTCGACGAGGAGGTCGCCGCCGGCGAGCACACCCAGGCCGAAGCCGACGCCAAGCTGGCAGAGGTGACCACCCGAGTGACCGACTTCGTCAACAACACCGACGCCACCAACCTGATGGGCCCCGGTGGCCATCGTCCCCGCGGCGGTGCGCACGGCAACGAACCAGCTGACACCACGACCGACGACGCCGAGGCAACCGCCACGGCCTGATCCGTCACCCGAACGTCGTACGATCGGCCGGAGCGGGCTCCTCCCCCTCGCTCCGGCCGATCCGACGTACACCCCTTCACGAAGTAACGCACTCATGTATGGCAACGAATCAGCAACAAGAACGAACAGGAACTACGGCAATGAGCGGACGCATTCTGATTGCAGATGATGACAGGGCAATTCGTGAAGCCCTGTCGCGTGCGCTCACCCTTGAGGGGTACGACGTCGTGCAGGCTCCCGACGGAGCCCAGGCGCTGAGCCTGATCGAAAGTAGCAAGCCCGATGCGGCGGTGCTGGACGTGATGATGCCCAACGTTGATGGCCTCACCGTCTGCCGAGTGTTGCGGGCAGAGCGCAACCGCATCCCGGTGCTGATGCTCACCGCTCGCACCGAAACCCCCGACCGTGTGGCCGGCCTCGACGCTGGTGCCGACGACTATCTGGCGAAGCCATTTGATCTCGACGAGCTGCTCGCTCGCATTCGGGCACTGCTGCGACGAGCGCGGCCCGATGAGGAAGCCGTCGGCGAGCCACTGCAGCTGGCCGACCTGCGCATGGACCCGACCGCCCGGCGCGCGTGGCGCGGCCAGCGTGAAGTCGAGCTGTCGAAAACCGAGTTTGACCTGCTGGAGCTGCTGCTCCGAAACCAGGGGATCGTGCTGGAGCACAGCACCATCTACGACCGCATTTGGGGTTATGACTTCGGCCCCGACTCCAAGAACCTTGCCGTGTACATCTCGTACCTGCGTCGCAAGCTGGAAGGCGAAGGCGATAGCAAACTGATCCACACCGTACGGGGTGTGGGATACACGGTGCGTGCAGGGTGAGCCTGCGGCTCAAGATCGTTCTCGCGCTCACCCTCCTCGCAGCGGGTGCGACGGCCGCGATCGGCGTGGTGTCGTACACGACCACTCGTCACGAATTGCAGGAGACCGTCGACCGATCGCTCGACGATGCCGCGCGACAGTTTCAACGCACTCCCCGGATCGGCGATATCGACGGTGATGGCGACAGTGGCAACCCACCAATCGGCGGCCCCGGTCGCGACCGCCCGCGCAGCTTTCAGCAGGTGCTCTACCAGAAGATTGACGTCGACGGCAACGTCCAGGCGTCGAGCGAGGCGTACAAATTGCCGGTCGGCGACGCCGACCTCAGAGTCGCCGCCAGCACCGACCCGAACGCGAGCGCCCGGTTCGATGTCACGATCGACGGTGAGCCGTATCGCATGCTGACCGTCAAGGCGGACCGCGGTGCGGTGCAGCTGGCGCGATCGCTGGCAGAGAGCCAACGATCAGTCGAGCGCATCCTGCGCAGCACGCTCGCTGCGGTTGTCATCGTTGCGCTGCTCTCAGCGATGATCGGTCTTCTGATCGCCCGCCAGGTCACTCGTCGCCTTCTGCGGCTTACCAGCGTTGCCGGCGAGGTCGCCCAAACCGGACGGCTCGATGTTGCCGTGCCGGTCGATGGCGGCGACGAGACTGGTCAATTGGGCCGGGCGTTCAGCGCCATGCTCGCCGCGCTGCAGGCCAGCAAACACGAGCAACATCAGCTCGTGCAAGACGCGAGCCACGAGCTGCGCACGCCGCTCACCAGTCTGCGTACCAACGTGTCGGTCCTGAGGCGGCGCTACGACCAACTTCCGGTCGAGTCGCGCGACCAACTGCTGGCCGACCTGGACAGTGAGACACGCGAACTCACCGACCTCGTCAACGAGCTTGTCGAACTGGCCACCGACCGTCGCGACGACGAACCGACTCAACCAGTCCGCGTGGCCGACGTGGTCGAGCGCGCCGCTGCCCGAGCGCGGCGGCGCTTCGGTCGCGACGTGGTGGTGACATCCGATGGCAGCATGGTCGACGGACGCCCGAATGGTCTGGAGCGTGCGACGCAAAACCTGATCGACAACGCGTGCAAGTTCGCCCCTGATGGACCGATCGAAGTGTCGGTCAGCGCGGGCACAGTCGTCGTTCGCGACCACGGCCCAGGGCTTGTGGAGGCCGACATTCCTCAGCTTTTCGACCGCTTCTACCGCTCGGTAGAGATGCGTAGTAAGCCGGGCTCGGGCCTCGGCCTCTCGATCGTCAAGTCGGTGGTCGAAGGCCACGGCGGCACCGTGTTCGCCCGCAACGCCGCCGGCGACGGTGCAGAACTCGGCTTCACGCTGCCGTTTGCTTGAGCGTTCTCGCCTTGGGGCGTCGCAGCACTGCAATTTCAGGCGATGTGTCACTGCCGAACTTGGGCTGTACAGGCTGCGAAAGCTGTTGTAACGTTGTTATTATGACGACCACCGAGAACCCCTATCTCGTCGGCAACTACGCCCCTGTTGCTGACGAGGTCACCGCTTTCGACCTGCCGGTCATTGGTGAGATTCCTGCCGAGCTGGCCGGGCGCTACCTGCGCAACGGGCCGAACCCGATGAGCGAGGTCGATGCCAGCACACACCACTGGTTCGTCGGCGACGGCATGGTGCACGGCGTTCGCCTGCTCGATGGCAAGGCCGAGTGGTATCGCAACCGTTACGTCGGCAGCAGCAGTGTCAGCCAGCGCCGCGGCCAGCCTGACATTCCGGGTCACAATTGGAACGACAGCCCGGGTGGCCCCAATACCAACGTCGGTGGCTTCGCCGGCACCACGTGGGCGATGGTCGAAGCTGGTGGTTGCCCCGTCGAGATGACCTACGAGTTGGAGACCGTCGCCCGCAACGATTTCTTTGGCACGCTGCCAGGCGCATTCACCGCCCACCCGAAGGTGGATGCCGAGACGGGCGAGATGCACGCCGTCGTCTACGCCCTGCCACAGTGGCTGGACCATGTGCAGTACGTCGTGGTCGGTTCCGACGGTCGCGTTCGTCGTACTGTCGATGTGCCCGTCAACGATGGCCCGATGGTGCACGACATGTCGCTCACCCAGACGTACGCCATTGTCTACGACATGCCCGTCACGCTCGATATCGAGCTGGCTATGTCCGGCCGCTTTCCGTTCTCCTGGAACCCCGGCCACGGCAGCCGACTCGGCTTCCTGCCGCGTGAGGGCGAGGCCGCCGACATCGTGTGGGTCGACGTTCCGATGAGCTACGTCTTTCACCCGATGAACGCCTACGACCAGGCTGACGGCAGCGTCGTCATCGACCTGTGCGTCTACGACACGATGTTCGACCACGACGTGCGCGGCCCGTTTGGCGACAACTTCGCACGCCTCGAGCGCTGGGTGGTCAACCCCATCACGCGCACCTGCAGCACGACCGTGATCGACAACAGCTGGGTTGAGTTCCCGCGCCACCGTGGCGCGCTCACCGGCAAACCATACCGCTACGGCTACTGCGCCAGCCCCAGCCTGGAGGCTGGCTGGCCCACCCTGAAGTTCGACCTGCACACCGGTGAGAAGTCGGTGTTCGACCATGGCCCGGGCCGCAGCGGCGGCGAGCCCGTGTTCGTCGGTCGCCAGGGCAGCACCGAGGAGGACGACGGATGGCTGGTCACGATGGTGCACGACGTACCGCACGGCAGGGCCGAGCTGGTCATTCTCGACGCGCAGGATTTCAACCGACCCGCTGTTGCGCGGGTGCAGCTCCCTCAGCGTGTGCCCTACGGCTTCCACGGCAACTGGGTGAGCGACCGCAGCGTTGCGCCGCCGGCCTGAGCTGGCGGAGCACCGACGAGTCCGTGGTGGCCTCGCCGGTCTGGCAATCTGGCGGCCATGACGATCGACATCGATTCGGTGATGGCATCTCTCACGTTGGAGCAGAAGGTCAGCCTGCTCGCCGGGCATGACAACTGGCACAGCAGGGCCCTGCCGGGGGTACCCCCTATGCGCATGAGTGATGGGCCTGCCGGAGTGCGTGGCACGTCGTGGACCGGACCTGCCTCGGCATCCTTTCCGTGCGGCACCGCACTGGGCGCAACCTTCGACCCATCACTCGTGGAGGAGGTCGGTGCAGCGCTGGGTGAGGAGGCCCGCTCGAAGGGTGCGCACGTGCTGTTGGCCCCGACTGTCAACCTGCATCGCACGCCCATCGGCGGTCGCAACTTTGAGTGCATGAGCGAAGACCCGGTGCTCACTGCCCGCATTGCAGTCGGATACATCCGCGGCGTGCAAAAGCATCACGTGGCGTGCTGCGTGAAGCACTTCGTCGGTAACGACACAGAGTTCGAGCGCCACACCATTTCCAGCGAGATCGACGAAGTGACGTTGCGCGAGGCCTACCTCGTGCCCTTCGAGCAAGCGGTCAAGCCAGTGGCCGAAGGCGGCGCCGATGTTCGATCGCTGATGAGCTCCTACAACCGCGTCAATGGTGTGTACGCCAGCGAGCATCCCGAGCTCCTGCGCGGTGTACTGCGCGACGAGTGGGGTTTCGACGGCGCGGTGATCAGCGACTGGTTCGGTACCCACACGGCCGCCCAGTCGCTGGAGGCCAGTCTCGATCTGGAGATGCCCGGCCCGCCCCGCGAGCGCGGCGACAAGCTGCTGGCCGCCTTGCAGAACGGTGAAACGACAGAGGCACGCGTCGATGAAGCGGTTCGTCGTCTGCTGGAGTTGTTCAACTGGTCAGGCGTTGGCGAGGTTGAGACGAACGAGACCACCGCCGACTCAGACGCCACTCGCGACGTGATTCAGCGGGCCGCAATCGCAGGCACCGTGTTGCTGAAAAACGACGGCACCCTGCCACTGTCGATCGAGACCAACGTGGCGCTGCTCGGCCCGAATGCGGACCGTGGACAGGTGCAGGGCGGTGGCAGCGCACGGGTGCGCACCACTCGACCATCAATGCCGCTGGCTGCACTACAGCAGCGGGGCATTGCGGTGGTGCACGAGGCCGGCTGTCGTATCGACAAGCGGCTGCCACCAATGCGCGGCGAGTTCCGGTTGCGCTATACCGGCACCGACGGGGCAACCGGCGACGAGATCACTGACCGTCTCAGCTTCATCTGGATGGACGACCCAGCTCCCGGCGTCAACGTGGCGGCGTTCGGCGTGTCGGTCAACGGATCGTTCCTACCTGATATCACCGGCGACTGGCAGGTCAGCCTCACCGTGGTCGGCTCCGCCGTGCTGCGCATTGACGGCGAGCTCATGGTCGACCTGACGGTGCCACAAACCGGTGGTGCATTCTTCGGTCTGGGCAACAACGAGATCCGCGTGCCACTCGCCTGCGAAGCCGGTGTCCGCCGCGAGGTGAACGTGGAGATCGTGGTGGAGGAGCGGTCACAGCTACGCGGACTGATCGTCGGTGCCGAGCCACCTGCCAGTGGCAACGCGATGGACGCGGCCGTCGCCGCGGCTGCCGTCGCCGAAGTAGCGGTGGTGATCATCGGCACCAACGCGGACTGGGAGACCGAAGGCGAGGATCGTACGCACATGGATTTGCCGGGCGCGCAGGATGAGCTTGTCCGTCGTGTCGCCGCTGCCAACCCACGCACTGTCGTCGTCATCAACTCCGGCTCGCCGGTGTCGATGCCGTGGCTACCCGACGTGGCTGCCGTGATGCAGGTGTGGTTCCCCGGCGAGGCGTTCGGTGACGCACTTGCCGACATGCTCTTCGGTGTTGCCGAGCCCGGAGGACGTTTGCCACTCACCATTCCCAAGCAACTCTCCGACACCCCCGCGTACCCGTACCACCCCGGTCGCGATGGCAGGGCCGAGTATGGGGAGGGCCTTCTCATCGGCCATCGCTGGTACGACGCGCAGAGCATCGAGCCGGCCTTCGCCTTCGGATTCGGGCTTGGCTACACGTCATGGGAGTTGGCTGGCCCGGCACTCAGCGGTGAGATCGCGACCGGCGTCACGGTGGAAGTGCCGGTGCGCAATACCGGGGATCGCGTGGGCAGCACCGTTGTGCAGTGCTACATCGAGCCTGCGGTCACCGAACCCGGTCGGCCGGTTCGCACGCTGCAGGGTTTCGCCCGCGTGAAGGCTGCAGCCGGCGACGCCAGCATTGCCACCATCGAGCTCGACGAGCGTGCCTTCAGCCGTTGGGACCCCGCAACCCATGGGTGGGTGGTGGCGCCCGGCGACTATCGCGTGCTGGTGGGTTTCTCGTCTCGCGATCTCAGCCCGGTTGGCGTGAGTCGTGCACCCGCAATGGGGTGACCGGCACGTACAGCAGACTGCCGGTGGCGCTAAAGGTTCCCATCACGTCGACGGCGAGATGCATCGAGCTGGAGACGTAGACACAGAACGTTCCGTCGGCCCCCACTGGAACCATGGCCATATTGGCGACCACTGAGCCCACAAGTGCGTTGAGGTTCGATTGCGACTGTGGCCCGGCGACCATGTTGGTACACGCATCGGCAGTGACATAGCCCGCCGCCTGTGGGTCGATGGCGGTGAGGTTGATGACAGCAACCCGAGCGCCGGCGGGCGCCTTGATCCGCATGATGCTGCCGGCCGCATTGCGCTGGCCGCAGCGCTGCACCAGGGTGACGGGGTCGGTCCAACAGCCGCGGCTGTCCACCAGTCGGGTTGGTGTTTGTGAGGTGAACCTGAGGCTCTCGGCTGTCTGCGGCCCAAAGTAGCCCTGTACATCGATGATCTCATGAAGGCCGTTGGGCGAGTAGGTACAAAAGGCGCCGCTGCCATCGGCTGCCGCTGAGGGAACCACGGCAAGGTTGGCGACCGTGTCATTGCCAGCGAAGTTGAGCGTGCTGCGAGTCTGCGGGCCGGGCACGAGGGTGCTACACGCATCGGCCGTCAGGTAACCAGTCCCTGAACCGCCGAGCGCGGTGATGTTGGCCACGGTGGCGAGCGCACCGATCGGCCCGGCGGAGGTGTTGCGCAGTTCGGTTCCTGCAGGAACTGGTCCAAGACCCTCGCAGCCGGCGTCGGGTCGGCAGATTGGTCGGGAGCGCGTGTCGGTGCTGCGCACCGGTGCGATCGGGGTGTAGCTGGCGCCGTCGCCGGCGGTGCCGGCTTGCTTGAAGTAACCCTGCACGTCGACGATTGTGTGCATCGCGGTGGATTGATAGAGGCAGAACTGGCCGTCAGAGTCGATCGGCACGATCGCCGCGGAGGCAACTGCACGGTTTGGGCGCACGTTGCCGTTCGACCAGTTGCGGGCGGTGGTAGTGACGACGTCGCAACTTTCAGCAGTGATGTAGCCGCCGTTGCTGGTGCCGGTGGTGGTGATGTTGACCAACGCTGCCGTCGCGCCGAAGGGCGGATCGGTCGTGATCACCAGGCGAGTGTTGGCCGGCGGAACTTCCGTCAGCGCAAAGCACTTGGTGGTGATGTTGCCAGCATCATTGGCAACGTCAAGGCAGTTGCCTGTCGGCGGCGCCGGGGTCGGCGGCGCCGGGGTCGGCGTCGGTGCCGGAGTCGGCGTGAGCACACCGGCGTTGGCGGAGTGGTAGGCCCTGATGGCCTTGGCCTGCGTAACGGTGCCGTTGAACTCGAAGTGCATTGGGTCGCGATTGGCCGCCGACTTGACCTGTGCCGGTGACGTGCAGCCGCTACTCCAGCCGTACCCACCCCAGTAGAGGCCCCAGCTCTCGGCGGCCTGAACGACCCACTGCGGGATGTCGGTGAGGATAGGTGTCAGGCACGCACTCGCACCATTGACGCCGTAGTAGGTCTTCATCGGGTTCTTGGCGGTGTTGATATCCAACGCCAGGCCATAAGAATGGTTTGACAGGCTGATGCGGCTGAGGCCTGCGCAATCCTTGCGAGTACTGGCGGTGCAGCGAAAGACGTACATGCCGGCGTCGCCGATGACGTAACCCTTGGATTGGATCTCGGCAACGAAGCCCTCGAACAGGGGCAGCGCATCCGGGAAACTCTTCAGTTGCTTGGGCTTGATCGTGCCGAGCTGAGTGGCGTTGCCCACGATCTGCTGTTCCCACTGATAGAGCGCCTCGCTGCCGTTGTAACCCCAACCCAACCAGCTCCACCCTGTGGGTGGAAAGCTGCCGATGGCGGTGTTCTGCACGCCCAAGGCCGTAGCAGTGGCCTCGTTGACAATGCCGGTAGCCGCCAAGCCGTGGGCTGTTTGATACGTACCTACTGCAGCAGCCGTGATTGGTCCGAATTGTCCGTCCGCGGCGATAGTCGCGCCGTTGGTGATCAGTGCCTGTTGCACCTTGACTACCGTCGTGCCGCTGGAGCCGACGGTGAGGTCAACCCATGGCAGTACCGCCCCGTTGGCGGGGTCCGGGTACGGCGGTGCCGGCCAGCCGCGGCTCTCTGGAAGGCCGGAACCGAGTGTGATGACGCACCCAGCCACCGCGCCAGCGTCCATCTGTGCCGTGGTGCACGTTGCGGGCACCGCGGGCGTCAGCCACGGCGCGTCAACAGCCGCCACCGTCTCGATCGGCGAGACTGCGGCAAGTGTGCCGACTGCCAGCACAGCGGCCACACAGAGTGCAGAGAATCGGTAGGTGACCGTGGGCATCGATGATCTATCGGCCCGCCCCGGTCACATCTTTACACATCGGGAATGATGAGCGCTCGAGAGAGGTTGGCAGCGGCATGCCCGAAACCTCTGACTCGTCACGCAATGTCGCCACGGTCGAACGCCTCATCCATGCCCCTGCGGGCGCGATTTTCGACCTGTTGGCCGACCCGTCACGCCATCAGGAAATCGATGGCTCGGGCACGGTCAAAGGCGTGCCGGGCGGTGCCGGCAAGGGATCGCAGCGGCTGGCCCTCGGCTCAACGTTCGGTATGTCGATGAAAATGGGCATCGGCTACACGATGGAGAACACGGTTGTGGAGTTCGAGGAGAATGCCCGTATTGCATGGCAGCCGCGGCCGACACAAACGGTCATGTCGTGGTTCATTGGCGGCCGCATCTGGCGCTACCAATTGGTTCCCCAGGAGGGTGGCACCCTGGTCCGCGAGAGCTGGGACATCAGCCAGGAGAAGCAACCGTGGTCCGTGCGTAGTTTGCGGTCGAAGACGGTTGATTCGATGACCAAGACACTCGAGCGCATTGCTCAGGTCGTCGAAGCCTGACCGTCGCTCAGGCGGCGCATCGGGAGCGCTCGGTTCAGTTCTGCTCCTAGCAGGGCCACCATCGCGTGCAGCGAGAGCCACGCGATCAAGCCGATCACTGCGGCAAACGTTCCGTAGACCGGCGATGCCCGGCTGATGGCGCGACCTACGAATGCTGTGCCCACCAACTGCAGCACTGCGAACCCAAGGCCTGCCACGATGGCGCCTGGCGCAAGTGCGCGCCATGACTGCGGTCGAACGGTCAGCCAGCGGTAACTGGCGGCAAGCACCGCTGTGTTCACCAGCACAGCAGCCAGGACCAGGCTCAATCGGCTCAGTATGGCGACGCCGGTCACGCCGACGAAACCAGTGAGCACCGCCGCTGCAACCTGGCCGCCGCCGACGATGACAATGCCCAGCAGCGACCGAAGTCGCGAACGGACGATGTTGGGTCGGTCGTCCAATGGAACGTCGGCAATGTCGTCAAGTGCGTTCTGTAACGCGTTGAACGCCCTCATGCCCGCCCACAGCGTGACGACAAGACCAACGACGAGTACATACACATCACCCTGGAGCCGGCTCGGGTCCTTCGCGAGTTCGGGGCCGATGATCGGTATCCGGCTGAACGCGGAATCGATGATGGACATGCGGAGGCTCGGGTAGCTCTCCAGTGCGAAGCCCAGAATGGTGGTGAAGACGAGGAGCAGCGGAAAGACGGAGAGAAACGAAAAGTGTGCGACCAACGTTGCATTGCGACCCGTTCGGTGCTCACGATGGTTGGCCGCGCTGCGGACGAGAAGGTCGGCAAACGGGGATCGCCGCCGAAGCTCCAACACCCGCGGGTGCTCCGTCCAGTTGACTCTCGTTTTTGACATCTTCAACGCAGCCACCCTGTGCGATCAGTCGCGCATGTCGGCCAGCGCGGTGCCGGCGAGATCGTGGCCCAACATCACCAGCACCGTCGCGTCGCCCAGGCCGGCGGTGCCACCCTTGATCCATGCGGGGGTTGGCATTCGTGTCACTGGTAGCCCGCCCATCAGCGTGCTGACGGATTCGGCGACGGCCTCGCTGCCGGCGATGACGTAGATCTTGCTCTCCGCCAAGTCCTCATCGATCCCTGCGGCGTTGGTGGGCCCAGCCGTGGTGAAACCGAGGGCGGCGAGTGCGTCGGTGACCTGGCCGGCAGCGCCATCGACTCCCGATGCGTTGGCGACCTTGACGATGCCACCCGCGACCACGAGCGACTCGGTGGTCGTGGTCGGCGGCAGCGTGGTGGAGGTAGGGGAGGTGGTCGAAGTCGTCGAGGTGGACGTTGAAATGGACGTGGTGGCGGCGACCGCAGTGGTCGTCGTTGCCGGTGTGCGGCTGCTCTTGCACGCGACGGGTACGAACACGAGCAGCCCGATCAGCGCGCAGCGCCGGACGATGTTCGCGTGGCTCATGGTGCCTACAGCCTGCCGACTAATGCGTCGCGAGACAAGTCACCCCGCTCAAAACTCTGAAGTTCGTCCGAGGGTGCGCTCGACGGCTGACATCTGTGGCCGGTGATCGGCTGGCTACTCGACCTGTTCGGGGAGTAGCCAGTCGATCGGGGTCAGGCCGGCTTCGACCAGCGCTGCATTCGTGCGGCTGAACGGGCGGCTTCCGAAGAAGCCGTTGTGGGCGCTGAGCGGTGAGGGGTGCGTCGACTCGAGTACGACGTGGCGCGAGTCGTCGATCAGTGACTTCTTCCTTCGCGCCGCAGCGCCCCACAGCAGAAACACAACACGGTGCTGCTTGTCGTTGACGGCACGCAGTACCTGCCCAGTGAAGATCTCCCAGCCGTGCCCCTGGTGCGAGGCAGCTTGACCGGCGCGCACCGTGAGGGTGGTATTGAGCAGCAGCACGCCTTGACGGGCCCACGCCTCCAGATTTCCGTGGCGTGGCACAGTGATGCCGAGGTCAGTGCGCAGCTCCTTGTAGACGTTGGCAAGAGAAGGTGGGATCGCGACGCCAGGACGCACGGAGAAGCACAGGCCATGGGCCTGCTTCGGCCCGTGATACGGGTCTTGCCCAAGAATCACGACGCGCGTATCGGCGTAGGTGGTCAGGTGTAGGGCAGCGAAGACGTCGGCCGCTGGCGGAAAGACCGTGAACTGAGCGCGCTGGGCCGCCACGAAGTGTTGCAGCTGCGGCCAGTACGGCTTGGCGAACTCGTCGCGCAACACCGGGTTCCAATCTGTCACGCCCTCAGTATGGATTGTCGCTGCCCTGTCGCGCAGCGACGACTTGGCTCAACCGGTCGCGCCCCTGATGAAGGTGAAACTTGACGGCACCCTCGCTGAGTTTCATCGCGGTCGCGACTTCAGCGACGGAGAGCTCGTCGACATAGAACAGCGCCATTGCCAGTCGTTGTCGGCGGGGAAGCTCCGCGAGCATCTGGATGACATCGAGACCGTTCGACCACTCGACGGAAGGTGCCCGTGCGTCCGTTTGAAGTTGCTGCGTCGCGCGCTCCTTGCGGTCGCCGCGCCGATGATCGTCGCGCAGCTTGTTGATCGCGACGCGTCGAATCCAACCGACCGGGTCGTCGTAGCGCTCGATCTTGCGCCAGTGGAGGTGCGCTTTGACAAACGCCTCTTGTACGGCATCGGCTGCCGACTCTTGGCTGCCTGAGACCAAGGTGAGCGCGCGGACCAGACGCGCGTAGTGCGCGCGAAAAAGTACTTCGAGGCCGACCACGACGGTGACCTCGCTGGTGATTTCCGTCTCGTCGGTCATCGCGACGCTCGTTTCAACAGCTGGGGCACGCCTTACCTTATGGCCGGGGTCAGCCGCCGTGAGATCCGCCGCTCCCGTCATCGCGTCCGCCGCCATGGAGGCCATCAGCGGTTGTGTCCGGGTCACCGTGGTCGCCCTGGTCGTAGGTGGTGCTCGGGCCACCGCCATTGCCTGAATAATTCGACAGCGTCGTGGCTGGCGAACGACCGCCACGAGCGGCGGGCGTCTGGGCCGCAACGACAGCGGTCTGGGGTGGGGCCGTCTCCATCGGCACAGTGGCGGTGTCGGTGGTCGGCTCGACGGTAGTGGCTGGTGGGGTGGTGGTCGTGGTGACGTCGCTGGAGTCGGGGATCAGGTTGCCACGATTGTCGGTGGCCGGGCCGCTGGGCTGCCCATCGTCGGAGGTGCCCATCCGGCTGCCCGCGAACAGGACTCCGCCGAACAACGCGACGCACGCGGCGCCACTGACGAGAGCGACACGCCGGCGCCCGACGTGCTGCACTCGCCGCATGACCCCCGCGTAGGCGCTGTCGAGGTCGACGTTCAGATAAACCGCCCCCGCTGAGCCGTCGCGAAGCAGCGCGCTGATGAACCGGTCGGGCAGTTCGCTCACGGTGCACTCACGGCTTCCACAGCCAAGACACGCACGCAGCGTGGCAATGGTTTGGGCCGCCTCCCGGATTTCTTGACGAAGTCACACCGATGCCCGTACGTCACCGCCGACGCTACGGTGGTGCTATGAGCGAAATTCTGGAAGTTGACCTTCTTGCGTTCGAGAATGGCAGCGGGCAGCAACGGCGCGCGGTGGTTGATGGTGTGCGCCGCAGCTTGGCTACCGGGTTCGTGTACACGCTGCACGACCTTTCCGAGGACATGCTCGATACCGCCTATGGAATGCTCAAGGAGTTTTTCGAGCACCCGCAGGAGACCAAACTGGCGTTCGTCGCGCCCGACTCTCATGGCCAAACCGGGTACACCGGCTTGTTGGTGGAAACCGCCGCCAGCAGCGATGTGCCCGACTGGAAGGAGATGCTCAACTGGGGGCTCACCCTTCCCGAAGGGCATCCGCTGCGTACCCGCTACCCATACCGCTACGGCCCGCAGGTGTTGCCCGAGGCCGCGGTGCCCGGCATCACCGAAGTGCTCAACACGTTCCACCGCAAAGTGGAAGACATTCAGCGTCGGTTCCTGCGCATCATCGCCGAGGGCCTTGGCTGTCACGAGTCGTTCTTCGATGAAATGACTACCAACGGCGCCACGCTCACCCGTGCCATCCGGTATCCCGCTATGCAGCAGGCGCCCGACGGTGGCGGCGCTGGGCACGTGTGGGCAGGTGCGCATGGCGATATCAACCTGATCACCGCACTACCTCGTTCCACTGCCCCTGGCTTGCAGGTTTTGGTTGACGGCGAGTGGGTCGATGCGGTGGCTCCTGGCGGGCAGGTGATCATCAACACCGGCATGATGCTGGAGCGGCTCACCAACGGCGTGATTCGCACCGGCATCCACCGGGTGGTTGCCGCGCCCGGCTACACCGGTGAGCGGTACAGCGTGGTGCAGTTTGCGCACCCGACGCCATGGACGTTGCTCAATCCGCTTGCGGCGTGCATCACGACCGACAACCCGCAGCGCTTCTCGGGAATGCTCAGCGCCGACGCGCTCGACCTTGTGCTGTACGAGATCAATCTGGTGGAGTCGGCGCGCCGCGTCGGCTGACAGATGTCCGAGCCTTCTGGAATCGATTCAGCGGCAGTCGTTGACGCCAGAGATGTCGCCGCGCCCAAGCCGCGGCTACCCGGTGTCGTGCTCGCGATCGATATCGGCGGCACCAAGATGGCCGTTGGGCTGGTGACCATGCAGGGCGAACTGATTGACCGCGACAAAGTCGATGTCAACCACGACCTTGGCGCCGAGGCACTCTTCGCCACACTCAACGACGTGATCGAGACACAAATGGCGCGTGCGCGCGAGCACCACCGCATGCGCGTTGTCGCTGTCGGCGTTGGTAGCGCCGGCCCCACGACACCCGATCTGGAGACGATCTCCCCGCTCAACATCCATTCGTGGCGCAACTTCCCGTTGCGCGAGCGGCTGGTCGCGGCAACGCGGCTGCCGGTCTTCGGCGACCTGGATGCGAAGGCGCTCGCACTTGCCGAGGGTTGGCTCGGCGCCGCGCAGGGCAAGCAAAGCTTTCTAGCGATGGTGGTCAGCACCGGCGTCGGCGGCGGCATAGTGCTGAATGGCCAACTGCTGGATGGTGGCACGGGCAACGCCGGCCACGTCGGGCACATCATCGTCGAGCCCAACGGCCGCCGCTGCCCATGCGGCTCGCGTGGATGCCTGGAGGCGGAAGCATCAGGCGCGGCCATCGAATCGATCACCGGCCGTCCGCCCACCGAACCCACCTACGAGATCATGCAGCGCACCGGCCGTCTGGTTGGTCGCGCGTGTGCCTCGGTGTGCAACGTGCTCGACCTCGATCTTGTGGTGGTTGGTGGTTCTGTGGCGCTGGGCTTTGGTGCCACGTTTTTCAACTCCGCCCAAGAAGCACTCGACGAGCACACCAAGTTGTCATTCTCTCGCGGGGCGCGCATCACCCCGGTGCGCCTCGGTGATCGTGGCCCGCTGATCGGCGCCGGTGCAGTGGCCGTCCGCGGCATCCACCGCTCACGGCGGCGCCGGGCAACCGCCTGACATTGGCGTAAGCTCTCCGCACTTCGGCGAGGGGGTCCCCACATGACAAAGATTCGCAGTACAGACGCTTCACATATCGACGACCGGCGCGGTCAGGGCGGTGGCAGCGGTGGCTTCCCATTCCAAATTCCGGGCATGGGTGGTCGTGGCGGTGGCGGTGGCGGCATGCCCGGCGGCCTCAAGGCTGGGGGAGGCCTCATCGGCATTCTGGTGCTGCTCGCAGCAATGTTCCTGCCCAAACTGTTGGGTGCCGGCGGCACTTCACAGGCCGCAACGCAGCCCAGCCAGTCGTCCGGTTCCGGTGCCGCGGGCTGTGTCACGGATCTGGAGCAGATCGTGTGCGGGGTCACCAACGATGTGCAGGACTACTGGACCCGGGCGTTGCCGCAGTTCTTCAGCACGAACTACGAGGTCACTGAGACCGTGTGGTTCACCGGGGGGGTCAGCACCGGCTGCGGCCAGGCCAGCAGCGAAACCGGGCCCTTCTACTGCCCCGCCGATCACCTGGTGTACATCGATCTGGAGTTCATGCAACAGCTGGAGAACCAGTTGATTGGCACCACCAGCGACTTGGCCGAGCAGTACATCCTTGCTCACGAGTACGGCCACCATGTGCAAAACCTGCTGGGTACCAATGCGCAGGTGCAAGAGGCGTCACAAAACGACCCCAGTCGCGCCAATCAGTACTCGGTGGCGATGGAATTGCAGGCGGACTGCTTCGCCGGCGCCTGGGTGGGCGACGCGAATGCGCGTGGCCTGCTGGACAACGCACAGGAGATCCAAGAAGCAATCAACGCTGCCGAGGGTGTGGGCGACGACCGCATTCAGCAGCGCACGCAGGGCCGCATCGACCCCGAGAGTTGGACACACGGTTCCGCTGAACAGCGCACGACGTGGTTCATGACTGGCTTCAACAGCCAGGACCCGACGACGTGCGACACGTTCAAGGACGTGCTCTAGTTCTCGCTATAGCTCAGTGCTGCTGAACTTTCGGTAGACCCACTCCAGGGGCCCGATTCCAAACCGCCGCTGGTACAGCGTGGCTGCCACCACGACGCACACCCAATAGCCGGCAGCGAAGAGCAGTGCGGTTCCCAGCGCGGCCGGTTGTACCCATCCCAGCCAGTGCACCAACAGGTTGTAGACCAGCACGTGGCCGACGTACAAGGTCAGTGTGGTACGGCCCGCAGTGGCAAGCGCCACGGTGACACGCGAGCTGGCGGTGGCTTGCGCCAGCCAGCCGACGAGGCTGACGGCCAACAGCGACGAGCCCACGGTGGTGAGTGTGTAGAGCACCCCGCGGCCAGATGGGTTCGTAGCCGCGAGTGTCGAATGCCAGGTTACCGAGTTGTGTGCGAGGTAGCCGACAGCAAGGCACGCTGCACCGGCGGTCGCAAGCCCGGTTCGTCGTTGGCTGGTGAAGGGCATCAGCCGGCCCAGCACCATGCCCATGCACAGGAACGCCAACCACGGCAGCAGTGGGTGGGTGCCACGCACGAAGGTGTCCAGCAACAGGTCGCGCGGCGAGCGATTCGTGGTGGCGTCGCCAATGAGTAACCATGAGGTGTCGTGCCCGTTGCTCTGCTGGTTGAGCGCCCACCACTGAATGGCGGCGGCGATCAGCGCGGCGCCGGCGCCGATGGCCACCAGCCACCGGCTGCGCCGGGTGAACAGCACAGCGCCGACGACGAAGAACGCGCCGTAGAAGAACAGGATCGTGCCGCTCCAGACCCAGTTCAGGAAGAATCCGAACGTGTAGAGCAGCACGCCGCGGCGAGTCAGTGTCCAGCGGTCGGCGCTGATCGCCCGCCGATCACCGCTGGCTCTGCTGCGCCGGGTCAGCAAGGTGATGCCCATTCCCGCGACGGTGACGAACGTGGCCGCGAAGCGAGTGGAGAGCGGCCCGTCCCACGGGTCGAAGATTCGTTCGATGAAATTGGTTGGCGGATACTTGGCACCATCGAGGATGAGGTAGCCGTGGAAGTTCATGACGCAGACGCCGATCAGCGCCACAGCGCGGATGACATCCAGCTCGATGTAGCGTTTCGACGCCGTGGGTGCGGCTGCAGTCGGCGTCGTGGGTGTCAGGTCCACAGCAACTCGTCGACGTAGGTGCCGATCAGCGGGCGCTGCACGTCAACCCAGTCGCCGACGCGTGGGCACGGCTGACCCGCCGGTAACACCGCCAGCGACGTGTGCATGTGTGGCCGCTCGAGCAGCGCCAACCGCTGACGTTGGAAATGGAACGGGCTGCGCCGCGCTGGGTCGGCATCGTCGAGCAGCGCAATCCCGTTGGTGGAGCCGGCCCCGATGGCGACCAACGTTGCGTCGAACGGCGCAGCGGTCTGGCGGTAGCCGGCCGTCTCGCCAGCGCGTACCTGCTGGGTCTGGATGACGTCGGCGGTGAGGTGAAGAAAGTGGCCGCGGGGAGTGCCGTGCCAGAGCGCGGTTCCCACGCGGATGCGGAAGCGGCGCGCTGGGTGGGCGGCGGAGAGCGCGTTGAATGTCTCGGGGCGAAGGTGGCTGACCCACACTTCGGCCGTTGGTGGCAGGAGCGGCAGCCACGCGTCGACCTCGGCAAGCCGAGCGCCGTCGTCGCCAGCGAGTGGCAGGTGGATGCCGAAGCCTGCGACCTGCAGGCCTGCGTGGGTGATCGCCACCAGAAGCTCGGCTAGTTCGCCCGGGTTTGCGCCGTACCGTTTCATGCTGCTGGCCAGTTTGACCATCACACTGCCGTGCCATCCGTTGAGCACGCTGACGTGTTCGAGGCTGCCCACGGTCAGTACGGGTCGCGTGTCGGGCGGCGCTGTCAAGGTCGGTGTCAGCACCACCGCCGTGAGCTCCGCAGGGACATCCGCTAGCTCATGGACCGTGCCCACGCAGACGTAGCGGGCACCGTTGGCCGCAGCGACCCGGTGGAGCACCGGCCTGGTAAAACCGTACCCGTTTCCCTTCACCACCGGCACCAGGCCTGCGTAGCTGGCCAGCGCACCTGCGATGTGTGAATCCCAGGCGGCGCGATCAACGGTCAGGCGAACAGTCATGCGATGTTACGGTAGTCCCGCCGACGTCCCCAAGCCTCCAGCCGAGGGTTTCAACCGCACCGCACGTCACCGAAACCCTCGGGAAGAGGTAGCGAGGGTTTCGAGCGCGCCGTAGGTCACCGAAACCCTCGGACGTTGGTCACTGGGGCTAATTCCGAGTTGTCTGATCAGATTTGTCGGTATAACATCGTGAGCATGCGTTCGCGTCTGTTCGAGTTTCCCAACCCGGTCAACGAAACCTCCGCGCGATTGGTTGCTGCCGGGGTCGTTGCGCAGGGTGTGGCGTACCTCGTGTTCCGCCAGTGGTGGCTGCTGCTACCGCTGACCTACGGCTTTTTGGCTCGCGTGCTCAGCGGTCCGCGGTTCAGTCTGCTGGGTCAATTCGTCACTCGCGTGGTCACCCCTCGCCTGCACATTGAGCACCAGTTCGTCGCCGGGCCGCCGAAACGGTTTGCCCAGGGCGTCGGGTTGGCTTTCAGCGGTGGTGCACTCCTTGCCACCGTGTTCGGCTCTGCTGCGATCGGCGCTGGGCTCATCACGGCGCTCGTATTGGCCGCCACGTTGGAGTCTGCGTTTGCGTTCTGCCTCGGTTGCATGGTGTTCAACCGGCTGATGCGGTGGGGCATCATTCCCGCCGACATCTGCGAAGACTGCAACGACCTCAGCCGCCGGTTCGCGGCGGCCAGTTCGTGAGCTCGGGCCACAACGGCCCGACTTCTCGTTCCGCCAGTACGCCCGCCCACACGCCAGCCCCGTAGGCCATTTGATCCACCGTCACCAAGGGTGCGTCCCGGAGTGGTCGTGTTGACTTCGCACGGACGGCATCGATCAGCGCCGGGCCGACGAGCGCAGCGACAACTGCCGCGCGCGCTCGTCGACTGACGATGGCGGTAGCGAGCGCCAGCGGCCACCAGACGCGAGTGATTGCCTGCGCGAATTGACGGCCGGCGGCGAGGTGCCCCAGGCCGGCCAGGCGTGCCGATTCCCGCGGCGGGACATCGGTGAGCTTGCGCTGTAGTGCGATGGTGGTGCCACCAGCTACCCCGACGGCCAACAACGGATGACGGGCGGCGAGCAGTAGCCACGAGAACGCGCTCCAGCCACTCATCCGCACCGGTGCCAACGCCTTGAGATGGCGGCGGGCCAGCGGTGCCGCTGAGCGGCCGTAGCTGAACCGTTGGCGCAACAGCGCCTTCGCTGTCGTGCGCGGTTCGTGGTGCACCACCGACATTGGCTCGTAGCGGCAGCGGTGGCCGGCTGCGGCGCAGCGCCACACAAGGTCGACGTCTTCGCCCAGCCGCATCGTCTCGTCGAATCCACCAAGTTCGCGCACCACCTGGGTGCGCCACACCATTGCTGCCGCTGGCACGTAGCTGACCCGAGTGCCGGCAGCGATCCGTGCCGGTTCGGGCCCCAGGTCCAGCGGGCTGTGTCGCTGCTCGTAGCCAGCCAGCCAAGTGCTGCCTGGCGCCCCCGCCACGCGGGGCGCCACCAGTGCAACGCGCTCGTCGGCGAAGTGGGAGAGCAGTGGCTCCAGCCAGCGGTCAGGCAGTTGCACGTCGGTGTCGACGAATGCGACCAGCGGAGTGGTCACCCCCGCGAGGCCGGTGTTGCGCGCGGCGGCTGGGCCTTCGTTCACATCACGCCGGAGCAGGGTTTGCCACAGTCCAGGCATGACATGGTGAGCATTGTCGAGGCTGAGCGGGGTGGGGCTGGCGTCGTCGACCACGATGACGTGCACGCCCGCGGGCAGGTCGTGCGGCAGACGACCGTACGCGGGGATCACGACGGTGACGTGTGCGGCGGTAAAGGGGCTGCGCTCGTGCAGCGGGTGCATTGCCCCGGCGTCGACGAATCGATCGAGCAGTTGGTGCACCGGCGCAGTGTCGGGTTCTTCGCCAACCTCGGCCATCGCTACGACCTGCGCACCGCCAGTGGAGAGCCGGAACAGTCGTAGGGGAGAGCCGGCGATCAGCACCCGTCCATCGCCTGGCCGACGCCACGACGAATCAAGGCGGTAGCGCGTTGCCGACATCACCCCATCACTCCCTCAACCCACGACATCAGTCCCACCACTCGTCGACGGCGGCGACGAGATCGATGTTGAGGCGGGTCATCAGGTTTCGACCGTGCGAAGCGGAAGCGTGGCGGGGGTCGCCCAAGACGCCGTTCTCGCTGACGGCGCGAACGCCCCCATCCAACATCTCCCCCAACAGGTCGGCCAGCGGCTCGGTGTTGCCTACTTCGGCGCGATGCATCCGCACGAGGTCGGGTGCGAGCGCGAGCATGATCGAGGTCTCGGTGTCGCCTGCGTGAGCGTCGCCACCGGGAACTTTCGGCCACCACGAGAACACTCGCCGCTGCTCCTCGACGAGTGTGCGTACGGCACGTTCGACGGGCAGGCGATTGCCGCCGTGGCCGTTGACCAGCACGACGCCCGCGCTCCAGTCGGCGCTGCGCACCAGCTCGACAATTACTTGCTCCATGACTTCGGCGCCGATGGACAGCGTGCCCGGGAACGACGCGTGTTCGCCGCTGGATGTGATCGTGAGTGACGGCGCAACGAGCAGATCGCCCTCGTCGAACTTGTCGGCAAGGCTCTCCGCAAGCGCAACTGCGATGCGTGTATCGGTATCCAGTGGGAGATGCGGCCCGTGCTGCTCGCAGGCGCCGATTGGGACCACCAGCAGCGGGCGTCGAGTGGGCTTCCAGTGGTCGCTCCAGGTAGTGCGCCCGAGGTACTTGGTCATCGTGTCCTGCGGTTCATTGCGCAAGTCCAAGGATGACCGCGGCGGTGGCGTCGTGGTACACCTGCTGCCAATCGACGGAGGCGACCTCCAGGTGCTTCAGCTGCAGGCTGATCACGCCGTGGCACGTGCTCCACACAATCGCAGCCGCGTGCGTGGCATCCATCGGCCGCAGGATGCCGGCTTCCATTGTGCGCTGCAGTCGCGCAGCCAGCAGATGCAACGTGCCCAGCGCCGCGGCCTGAGCCTTGGGCGTGGGCACATAGTCGGCCACCACACGCTCGAACATGACCGCGTAGAGGGTGGCGTGGTCGAGTGCGAATCGCCGATAGGCGGCGCCGCAGATGCTGAGGTCCAGCATCGGGTCGTCGGTCTCGGGTACCTCGTGCATTGCGTCGGCCAGCAGCGCAAAGCCCTGCAGAAACAGGTGCTCAACCACGCCGTCCTTGCCGCCGAAACGCGAGTACACGTTCATCGTGCTCATGCCCGCGACGGTGGCAATCCGTCGCACCGTCAGCGCCGAGGCGCCCTCGCTGGCCAGCAATGTGTGGGCAGCCTTCAACAGCGCGTTACCGACTTCGTCGAGGCGCGCGACAGGGGCGTAGCTCATTCGAGGTACCCCCATTCGCGCAGTGCGGCGACGATGCGAACGGCAGCTTCTGCGGGTGCCAGCACGACCGACTCCCCGTGCGCGGGGGCGGCCCCGCTTGGGTCGGTGAGTGCGCGGAGGCGGTCCAGCGGATGTGCGCCACGCGGTGCGGCGAGCGCCCGGGCCCTTGGACGGTAGGGGTAGATGACCGCATCGTCGGCATGCGCCGATGGCGACGACTGCCGCACGAGAATCTGTGCGCGGGCGGCGGCCAACACCGCACCCAGCCCAGCGCGACGAAGGTGTGCGGTCGCGCCCTCGACACTGATGACTGCTGGCGCGCTGACGGCGAGCACTTCGCGGCGACCGCCGTCGAGGCGACGGGTAGCAGTGAACTGGCCGTGGCCGGATGGCTCGACAGCGATGACGCCCAGTGCCTGTTGCGCTGCGAGGTTCGCGGCGAGAAATGCGGGCACGCTGCCGGTGCCGCGGTCGAGCGAATAGTCGCCACACCAGACCCACTGCGCCGATGGCACAGCGGTGGAGATGGCTTCGGCCACCTGTGCGCTGGTGAGCGTTGCCGGCGCGTCGATACGAATCGCGTGATGTGCGCCGCACGCCACCGCGTCGCGCAGCACCGCTTCGGCTGCGAGAGGACCAACTGTGACGACCGTGACCTCGGCGCCCGTCGCGGTCGCCTGTGCGAGAGCGAACTCCAACGCCGATTGGTCGGCGGGGCTCATGCCGGCGAATCGGGCGTCGTTGGGCTCACCGGGGTGGGTGACCCACTTCAGGCAGGCGACGATCATGTGCGACGGAAGACCACGCCATGGCCGCCCTCCGGGTAGTTCCAACTGATCGCGCCCTCGTTGTTGCACACCAGGTAGCAGGTGCCGCACTCGAAGCACTGCTCGTGGTTGAACACGATGCCGCCATCACTGGTGGGGATGAACAGGTTGGCCGGGCAGGCGACAATGCACTCACGTGTGCTGCAGCCCTCACACACCGAGCCATCGACGACGATGTGCGCCTGATGGTGAATGCGGAATTCGGCGGTTGCCATCCGCTCTTGAAACGACATGCCACCCCATTCGTTGGGGGTCAGAATCTGTGCGGGGTGCGACCTGGTGTCGCCGGAATGGTCGGTCATCCGAAGCTCCTGAAACCTGTCCACCCATCGCGCAGCAGGTCGCGGCGGCGGACACCGGCGCGCTTGCGCTCCTGGTTGAGAATTCGTCGCACACCCGGCTTGGGTGTGGGGTTATCGACCCGAAACATGCGCTCCACGACGTTGGCCACCATGCCGGGATAAAGGTGCTGCACGCGATCGCTGAGTACCAGCTCGGGTGCCCGGCGCAGCTTTCGATGGTCGCGCAACACAAAGGTGTCGCTGAGCCGACGCTGGTAACCCGCGAGGCCGCGGGCACTGGTGTCGCCCGCACTGACGGCCTCGACAGCGGTTTCACCTGCGTACATGCCGCTGGCCATTGCGAAGTTGACGCCCTCCAACCAGATGCCGGCTGCCAGGCAGAGCGCCGCGGCGTCGCCGGCTACGAGCATGCCGTCGGTGGTCATCTTCGGCATCATCTTCAACCCGGCTTCGGGGATGAGATGCGCGCTGTACTCCTTCAGCTCACCGTCTTGCACCAATGGCGCAATCGCCGGGTGCTGCTTGAGCGCGGCGATGATCTGCTCGGGCCGTTGCTGTTGCGCGCCCAACTTGTTGAGCTTGAGCACCACACCAACGGCGATGGTGTCGAGGTTGGTGTAGAGGAAACCGCCGCCGTTGACACCGCCGGTGGCGCCGATGATCTCGATATCCACGCCTTCGCGACCGCGTACGCCGAAGCGCTCGTCAATCACGTCCTTGGGTAGCGCCAGCGTCTCTTTCACGCCGAGCGTGAAGTGCTTCGCATCGGTGTGCTCGTAGAGGCCGGCCTCCTTGGAGAGGAAGCTGTTGACGCCATCGCAGGCGATGACCACATGCGCGCGCAGGTCGCCGTCGGGCCGGTCGGTGCGCAATCCGACGACCTTGCCGACGGGGTCGCGCAGTAGCCCGGTGGCGGTGGTGCTGGTGATCAATTGCGCGCCGGCTGCCTGTGCGTGACCGGCCAGCCAGTTGTCGAAGTCGGGGCGGAAGGCGGTGGCCCCGTTGTACGGCGGCTTGCCCCAGGCTTCGGCGCGGAAGTCGACCGTCAGCGCTTGCGTGTCGGTGAGCAGCATCGTGCTGCGGCGCGTGACCCACCGCTGGATGGGGGCTTCCTCCCACCAGTTGGGGATCAGCTCGTCGAGAATGCGCGGGTAGACCACACCGCCGTACATGTTCTTGCTGCCAGGGAACGGACCACGTTCGAGCAGCACCACGGAGAGCCCGGCGCGAGCGGCAACCAGTGCTGCACAAGAGCCGGCCGGCCCCCCACCGACGACGATGACGTCCACGTCCACGGCAGCACTTGTATCGCTCATGCGGTGCCGCCGGTGAGAAGTGCATCCAGCGCAGCCAGGGTCTCGTTGGCGTCGGCGACGATGGCCAGGTCGGCCAGCTGCATCATCGGGCAGTGCTGGTCGGTGTTGACCGAGATGATGTGCGCCGGATTGCCCAAGCCGCTGGTGTGCTGCACCGCGCCGCTGACACCGAACGCCAAATAGAGGTCGGGGTCAACGACCACGCCGGTGGTACCGATCTGGCGTTCGTGCGCCACCCAGCCGCGATCGGTGACCACGCGGGTGGCACCCATGCTGGCGCCCAGTGCGGCCCCGACGTGGGCGAGTTGAACAATGCGCTCCGGCCCGTCCAGCCCGCCGCCGCCGCCAACGATTCGTGGCGCCTCGGCCAGGTCGACGGTTGCAGGGTTGGGTGGGTGAACGGCGAGCACGCCGGCGTCGTGGTCGCTGTCGGCGAGCGTGAGGTGCGCGGCGGTCACGGTTGGCACCGGCAGGTCGGGGTTTGCCTCTACGCCGCGCACACCTGGCTGCAGGGTGGCGACGAACTCCGGGCCGGGTGAGCTGGAGTGCAACTCGCGACCGCCGTTGCGTGCCATCTCCACGCGCTGGGGGCTGATGGAGGTGGCGCCTGCGAACAGCGGACGTTGGAGCAGTGACGCCAACCGGGGGGCCAGGTCGCGGCCGTCGGGCGAGCCGGGCAGCACCAGCGCCGGCTCGTCGGCCAGCATTGGCGCCAGTGCGTCAGCCCAGGCCCCGGGTAGAAAGTCGGCCAGCTCAACGGTGGTCACGTCGGTCGCAATGCCCGCAAGGCCGGTGAGTGCGGCGGCCAGCTCGCTGCCGACGAGCAGGGCGCGCCCGGCGCATTCGGCGATGGCTTCCGCCCCGCCTGCAGGGAGCTGCCCCGCGCGAACCACCACCACTGCGATCATCGCTGCAGATTAGGTCGCATCGGTGCCCATCCCTCTATCGCTTGTCGTGTAATGCTTGCCTCGTCGCTGCCGAACGGCTAGACCCAAGTCATGACCGTCACCGACGAATCGAGCGACACCGTCGTCCACACGGCGTGCACGCTCGATTGCCCCGATGCGTGTTCGCTGGCGGTCACCGTCACCAACGGGCGTATCACCGATGTCGATGCGTCGCCCGTCAACCCGTTCACGGATGGTTGGATCTGCGCGAAAGTGAAGCGGCATGCGCAGCGGGTGTACGCGCCCGAGCGAGTGATGACGCCGCTGGTGCGTACCGGGCTCAAGGGTGCTGGTGAGTTTCGCGAGGCGACGTGGGGCGAAGCGACCGCCCTGATCGCTGGGCGCATGCGTCACGCAATCGACCGCGGTGGGGCCGATGCGGTGGTGGCCTTCACCTACAACTCGTCCGCCGCCGTGGTGGAACGGGCCAGCCTTTGCGAAGCGTTCTTCGCTGCGATCGGGGCCACCATCATTGACCACACCATTTGCGCCGAGACGATGGGCGCGGCGTGGGAGAGCGTGTATGGCGACATGGCCTCCGCCGACCCGCGTGATGTGGTGCACAGCAAGTTGGTGGTCATTTGGGGAGCGAACCCGACGATCAGCAACACGCACTTCCCGCCGCTCGTCCAGCAAGCGGTGGCCGACGGTGCCAGGGTCGTCGTCGTCGATCCGCGACGCACGGCGATGGCCAAGCGCGCCGATCTGCATCTCTCAATCCGGCCCGGCACCGACACCGTGCTGGCGTTGGCCATCGCCAATCACTGGGCCATCAATGGCCACCTGGATCGTGAGTTCTTCATGGCGCATGCGACCGGAGCAGACGAGCTCCTTGCGGCCGCGGCCGAGTGGACTTTGGAGCACGCCGCTGAGGTCACAGGGCTGGCGGCCTCCGACATCTCCACGCTCGCCGATTGGTGGGGTACTACCCGACCCAGCATGCTGCGCATCGGCTGGGGGCAGGAACGCAACGCCAACGGCGGCGCCGCGTGTCGAGCAATTCTGTCACTGCCGGTGTTGGGCGGGCACTTCCGCGAGCGAGGGAGTGGCGTCATCGGTTCCATCTCTGCCAGCGCGGCCAAGCCACGCAAGCGTTGGCCGGCGGCTGCGTTCAACGATCTGCCACGTCGCTCGCTGCCGTTGCATCAGGTTGGCCAGTGGCTGGCGCCCGGCTCGAGCGATCCATGCGAGGTGCTGTTCGTGCAGGGCGCCAATCCGCTGGTGATGTGCCCCGACCAGCAGGCAGTTGTGGCTGCCTTCAGCCGCGCTGACGTGTTCACCGTGGTGCACGAGCAGGTGCTGACCGACACCACCCGTTACGCCGACGTGGTGCTACCCGCGACCACCAGTTTCGAGATCAGTGATGTCACGTCGAGCTATGGCTCGCTGATGGTGATGCCCGTGGTGCAGGTGATTGCGCCCGTGGGGGAGAGCCGTTCGAATGACGACACCGGCCTCGCGCTGGCCCGCGCCTTTGGCTTCGACTGGTCCGCCGCGCTGCTGTCGGATGCGGTCGCCGATGCAGGGCCGCGTGAAGCCCCCGTACCGTCACGTCAGTTCATCGACACCGAGCCGACTGCCGGTCGCGCGCAGTTGGTCGATCCGGTGCAGGGTGTTCCCCGCCACGTCGCTTTGCCAGTCGCGCACGGGTCGCTGATCCTGATCTCGCCGGCGTCCTCGAAATTGGTGAACTCGATGTTCGGCGAGTTCCAAAGCCCGTCGCCGGCGATCCTGCTGCACCCCGTCGACGCGGCTGCGTGTGGTGTCGTTGCGGGTCAGACCGTGCGCGTATGGAACGAGGCCGGTTCCATCACCGTGCCGGTGGAGGTCAACATCGACACCCGCCCCGGTGTGGCCGTGATGAGCAAGGGCGTCTGGCTGCGCAACCACTCCGACGGCTGGGGCGTCAACACCCTCACCCCGGCCACCGGCGATGCGCTGATCAACGGCGCCTGCTTCAACGACACCATCGTGCAAGTCGCCCCCGCCCCCGCCAACTGAAGCTTGGCGAGCGGCTAGCTGACTTCGGCGGCGACGCCGGTGAACTGGGCGTTGTAGAGCGTGAAGTAGGCGCCCTGGCGTTGCAGTAGTTCTTGGTGCGAGCCCTGCTCGACGATGCGGCCTGCGTCCATCACCAAAATGACGTCGGCGTCACGAATGGTCGACAGCCGGTGCGCAATCACGAAGCTGGTGCGCCCGCCGCGCAGCTTGGCCATCGCCCTCTGAATCAACACTTCTGTGCGAGTGTCGACCGAGCTGGTGGCCTCATCGAGAATCAGGATGGTGGGGTTGGCCAGGAACGCACGAGCGATGGTGAGCAACTGCTTCTCGCCGGCGCTGACCGAGCTGCCCTCGTCATCGAGCACGGTGTCGTATCCGAGCGGCAACGAGTGGGCGAAGCGGTCGACGTAACACGCCTTGGCGGCGGCCATGATCTGCTCCTCGGTGGCCTCGGTGTTGCCGTATGCAATGTTTTCTCGGATGGTGCCGCCGAAGAGCCAGGTGTCTTGTAACACCATGCCCATCTCGCTGCGCAGCGCGGCACGGGGCATCTGCGAGATGTCGCGGCCGTCTAGCTCGATCGCGCCGCTGTTGAGTTCGTAGAACCGCATGATCAGGTTGACCAGCGTCGTCTTGCCGGCGCCAGTGGGGCCCACGATTGCCACCGTCTGGCCGGGCTCGGCCACCAGCGACAGGTCGTCGATCAGCGGCGTGTCCTCGCGGTAGCGGAACGAGACGTCGATGAACTCGACGCGACCGTTGGCCGGCGACGGATTGACGAAGGCCGGTGCGTCGGGGCTTTGCTCAGGTGCATCGAGCAGCTCAAACACGCGCTCGGCGGAGGCAATGCCGGACTGCAACACGTTGACCATCGAGGCAGTCTGCGTGAGTGGCTGGGAGAACTGGCGCGAGTACTGGATGAAGGCCTGCACGTCGCCAAGGCCCAACGAACCGTTGGCCACCTTCAGGCCACCGAACACGGCGATGGCGACGTAGTTCAGGTTGCCGATCATCACCATCGCCGGCTGCACGCAACCGCTGATGAACTGTGCCGCGAAGCCAGCCTCGTACAGCTTGTCGTTGGTGGCATCGAAGCGGGCCTGCGCCTCGCGCTGGCGGCCGAACGCCTTCACGATCGGGTGGCCGGTGAAGGTCTCCTCGACCTGCGCGTTGAGCGCACCGGTGTGCTTCCACTGAGCGATGAACTTGCCCTTGGAGTGGCCGGCGATCTTCTTCATCAGCAAGAGCGAGATGGGCACCGAAATGACCGCCACGATGGCCAGCTGCCACGAGATCCACAGCATCATGCCGATGGTGCCGGCGATGGTGAGCACACCCTGCAGCAGCTGGCTGAGCGACTGCTGCATGCTCTGCGCAACGTTGTCGATGTCGTTGGTGACCCGACTGAGCAGGTCGCCGCGAGCCTGTCGGTCGAGGTACGAAAGCGGCATTGCGTGCAGCTTCGTTTCCACGTCGGCACGCAGGCGGTACATCGTGCGCTGGACGACACCGGCCAACACGAACGCCTGCAGGTACGCCAACGCGTAGCCGGTGAGGTAAAGGCCTACTGCTATCCACAGTGTCGTGTGTAGTGCACTGAAGTCGATGCCCGCGCCGCCCTTCGATGAGCGAACGAGACCTTCGAAAATCAGGTTGGTGGCGTGCCCCAAAATCTTTGGTCCGGAGACCACCAGCGCAACACTGACGACGGCGAGCACGAGTACGAGGTACGCCTTCGGGCGTTCGGGGCCGAGGCGGCGGAACAGTCGCTTGCTGGTTGCGGAAAAGTCTTTCGACTTCTCGGTGGGCACGCCCACGGTGTTCATCCGCCCGCGCATCTCGGAGGTGCTGGAGGGCGGTGCCGACGGTTGCTTCGTGGGGTGATCGTCGTGGGTGCCGTTGGTGTTGTCGCCGACGCTCATGCCGCGGCCTCCTCGGCGGTGAGCTGAGAGTTCACAATCTCCACGTAGGTCGGGCACCGTTCCAACAGCTCGTTGTGCGTGCCCAGACCGACGGGCTCACCGTCCTCGAGGACAAGGATCTGGTCGGCGTTCTTGATGCTGGTGACTCGCTGGGCGACCATCAGCACGACGGCATCGCGTGTATATGGCGCGAGCGCGGCTCGCAATCGTGCATCGGTGGCCATGTCGAGCGCCGAGAGCGAGTCGTCGAAGAGGTACACCTCGGGCTTGCGGACCAACGCACGAGCAATCGCGAGGCGCTGCCGCTGACCTCCCGAGACATTGGTGCCGCCTTGCGAGATGGCGGAGTCCAAACCGTCGGGCATGGCTCGCACGAAATCGGCAGCCTGGGCGACGGTCAGTGCTTCCCACAGCTCGTCATCGGAGGCGTCGGGTTTGCCGTAGCGCAGGTTGCTGGCAACCGTGCCGCTGAACAGATACGGCCGTTGCGGGACCAAGCCAATGCGTTGCCACAGCGCGTCGGTGGCCAGCTCGCGCACATCAACTCCGTTCACCAGTACCGAACCCTCGGTGACGTCGAAGAGGCGGGCAACCAAGCTGGCCAACGTCGTCTTGCCCGAACCTGTACTGCCGATCACAGCGGTGGTCTGGCCGGCGAGGCAGGTAAAGGTGATGTCACAGAGCACCGGCCGCTCGGCGCCGGGGTAGCGGAAGCCTGCATTACGGAACTCTACGGAGGCGCCCTCGGGCAGGTGCTCGACGGGGTGCTCGGCGGCCTTCACGCTGGATGCCGTCTGCAGCACCTCCTGAATTCGCTCGGCACTTACCGCCGCGCGGGGCACGAGTGCCGCCATATAGGTGGCCAACATCACCGCCATCAGGATCTGCATCAGGTAGGTGAGGAAGGCGATCAGTGCACCGATCTGCAGATTGCCGGCGTCGACCCGATTCGAACCGAACCAGATGACGGCGACACTGGAGATGTTGACGATCATGATCACGGTGGGGAACATCAAACCCATCAACCGGCCGCCACGCAGCGCGGTACGAGTCAGCTGGTAGTTGCTGCGTTCGAAGCGCTCGGTCTCGTAGGGCTCGCGCACGAAGGCGCGCACGACGCGGATGCCGGTGATCTGCTCGCGCAGCACACCGTTGATCTCGTCGGTGCGTTCCTGCACGCGCCGGAAGGTGGGGACCATGTTGTAGATGACAGTGCCGATGGAAAGGACGAGCACTGGAATCGCGACCGCGAGAATCCAGGTGAGCTGCACGTCCTCGCGTAGCGCCATGACCAGGCCGCCCACCGCCGTCAGCGGCGCCGCGATCAACAACGTGCAGGTCATTTGCACAAGGGTTTGCACCTGCTGTGCATCATTGGTGACGCGGGTGATCAGCGTCGGCGGCCCGAAATGGCTGACCTCGCGAGCGGAGAATTCGGTCACCTGATGGAAGAGCGCGCGGCGCACATCGCGACCGAAGCCGGTTGCAACCTTCGAGCCGTAATAGATGGCGGTGATGGAGAACGCGATTTGAATCATGGCCACCAAGAGCATCAGGCCACCGTGGCGCCAGATGTATCCGGTGTCGCCAGTTGCCACGCCCTTGTCGATGATGTCGGCATTGAGGGTGGGAAGAGTGAGCGCCGCCGCCGTCTGCGCTGCCTGCAAGAGCACGACCGCGACCAGAAGCGACTTGTAGCGACGAAGGTGCGTGCGCAGAAGTCGAATCAACATGTGTCCGACATCATGCCGCCGCTCCAGGATTCTGCACGAAGCCGGCCGAGATGAAGCATGCGGACTCAGGTAGGTTCGCGCGGCCATGAACCTCGCGTCCACGCCATCCTCTGCCCAGTTGCCAGACCGAGTCGACGTCGTCATCGTTGGTGCCGGTCTCGCGGGCTTGGCGACGGCCCGAGCTGTGGAAGCCGCTGGGCGGACAGCGGTCATTGTCGAAGCGTCCGACGGCGTGGGTGGCCGCGTGCGCACCGACGTGGTCGACGGCTTTCGACTCGATCGCGGGTTTCAAGTACTGCTGACGGCCTACCCGGAAGTTGGCCGTCAGCTCGATCTAGCGGCGTTGCGCCCGTGCGCGTTCGACCCTGGGTCGCTCGTCTGGCTGGGAAAACGCATGCACGCCATCGGCGACCCCACGCGCCGGCCAAGCATGCTGTTCTCCAGCGCGTTCGCACCGGTGGGCAGCGTGACCGACAAGGTTCGGCTTGCTGGACTACTGCACCGGCTGCGCAACGCCGACCCCGTGTCGCTGCTGCAGCGTGAGGACGTCAGCACGCTCACGTCGCTGCGCGACCTAGGTTTCAGCACCCACATGATCGACCGGTTCTTTCGGCCGCTACTCGGCGGCATCCAGCTCGATGTGAACCTGTCTGCCAGCCGCCGTATGGCCGACATCATCCTGCGCTGCCTTGCGGTTGGCGACTCCGTCGTCCCCGCATTTGGCATGCAGGCCATCCCCGACCAGCTAGCTGCCGGGCTACTGCCTGGCACCGTGCGTCTGGGGTGCGCCGCCGCTGTGGTCGCGCCGGGCGCGGTGCAGCTAGTCGATGGGCGAGTGGTGCGCGGCGCACGCGTGGTCGTCGCAACCGAAGGGCCGGGCGCCGCCGAGCTGTTGCGCGAGCGGCACGTTGCGGCCCCCGCTTCGCGCACCGTGTCGTGCGTGTGGTTCGCGGCGCCGAAGCCGCCGATCGACGACAAGCTCATCGTCCTCGATGGCACCATCACCGGCCCGGCCTTGAACGTGGCCGTGATGAGCAACGTGTCACCCAACTGTGCGCCGGACGGGCAAGCGCTCATCGCAGCGGCGTGCCCTGCGGCCGAGGGGGACTTGAGCGCGCTGCCCAACGCGGTGCGTGCCCAACTGCGCCGCTGGTGGGGCGCACCAGTCGACGAGTGGCGGGTGTTGCGCACGGACTCGATCGCCCACGGGCAACCCGACTCGCAGCCGCCGTTTGCGCCCAAGAAGCGGGTGGCGTTGGGAGACGGACTCTTCGTCTGCGGCGATCACCGCGACACACCCTCGATTCAAGGCGCCCTGTTCAGCGGCCGCCGAGCCGCCGAAGCCGTCCTCGCCTCCCTCGGCTGAACGTTCGGAACCTCACTTCCCAAGAACACTTTGCGAGTAGCACTTTGCGAGTAACACTTTGCGAGTACCACGACAGAAACGTCAAGCCTGAGTTAAGGCGAGCGCTGCGCTGTCGATAACACTTCTGTGATTGAGGGTGGAGTTGCTGGTGGAAGCGCGTTACAACAGGCATCGCAGCGGCGCGCCACCGCCGACCGACTCATGGCGGAAGCCAAATGGTTCGAGGCGCTAGCGGCCGATGAACGGGCAATGGCCATGCAGCTGGCGATGTTGCCGCCCGCCTACGCGTTGTTGCACGACCTGCGCCTACCAGGGTCGAAAGGCAACGTCGACCATCTGGTGGTTGGGCCGGGCGGGGCGTTTGTTGTTGTCCTTCGTCGATGCTCACACATCGTCGAGTTCCGCGACGGCGAGTTGTGGGCTGACTCCCGGTCGTTGAGCGATGTTCTGGCTGCCGCGAAGGTGGAGGCGCAGCTCCTCACACAACTGCTGCGCACGCCAGTGGTCGGGGTGGTAGCGCTGTTGGATGCAACGCTCCCAACCGCCGTACCGGCGAAGGTGGCAGGGGTGCTGGTCTGCACCGGCGACCTGATTGCGAGGGTCGTGACTCGCGGGTCGCACACCCTGCTGCCGCCACATCAGGTGGCCGAGGTCAGCGAACGGGCTCTGCCGTTGCTGCACAACACCGGGTCCGTCCCGAGAACCGAGTCATCGCTTGGCGTTCAGGCGGAGCCTGCTCCCGACTGGTCGGTCGTCCCCGTGGTGCCGCCTCACGTACCAACATTGGCCCAGTCGATGAAGGGTCGCCTTGCCACCGAGCCGCCGATGAAGAAGGCCCGCCGCGGCGAGTCGGCGGCCGCGGCGCCGACTCCCACGCGGCACCGCGTGCCGGCGCCGACACCGACGAGGGAGAAGTCGGGGCGTTCGCGATCGATCAGGTTCATCGCCGCGGCACTCGTCACCATGTGCGTGCTGGCGGTTGGCTTCGGCAGTCTCGTCAAAGCCATCTGGAGCGACGACAACGCCGAGGTTGCGGCGACACCAACAACGGTCCGGCCTGCAACAGCGGCAACAGCGCGCGACACCAGTCTTTTCGCGAGCACGTCCAGCGCGCGCGCTGCCAGTTCGGCGCCGGACGTTTCCTTCGCAGCGTCGTGTCCGGTGCCCGGTGGTGGCTGGCAGTTGTCGCCGGTGTGGCCGGGCGACGTACCCGGTCTGGTGCGTTACGAGATTGAGCTGCAAAACCTGGATGCCACCTGGAGCGCATTGCCGCCAATTGACTCCCCGCTCAGCGCGTGGACATCGCTGGTTGGCCAAGCGGCGAACGCCGCCTACACCATGCGGGTCACTGCGGTGCTGGCCGACAGCAGAGTTGCCAGCGAGCCGACGATAGTCACCGCACCGGCAACTGACTGCTAGCCGACCCCTCCGGTTGGTGCACCAACTCGGCCACGCCCGCGAACTTCACCGCGTTGGGGGAGGCCGCCGGTAGCATTGCAGGCCGCGCCATCGGCCTTTTTCGGTCGTTGCGCGCCCATAACCGCAACACGACGCACGTGAGCAAGTCGTCCGTGAGTAGAGAGAGACACAGAGATGGCCAAGCGCGAATTCCCCCTGGAGCGCACACGCAATATCGGCATCATGGCCCACATCGACGCCGGCAAGACCACCACCACCGAGCGCATCCTCTACTACACGGGCAAGAGCTACAAGATCGGTGAGGTGCACGACGGTGCGGCCACCATGGACCACATGGCGCAGGAGCAGGAGCGTGGTATCACCATCACGTCCGCCGCCACCACGTGCATCTGGGATAACCACCGCATCAACATCATCGACACGCCCGGCCACGTGGACTTCACCGCCGAAGTCGAGCGCTCGCTGCGCGTCCTCGACGGCGCCGTGGCCGTGTTCGACTCGGTGGCTGGCGTCGAGCCCCAGTCGGAAACCGTCTGGCGCCAGGCGGACAAGTACCGCGTCCCGCGCATCTGCTTCGTCAACAAGATGGACCGCATCGGGGCGGACTTCAAGCGGACCTTCGACCAGATAATCACCAAGCTCGAAGCGAACCCGGTCGCGATTCAGCTCCCCATCGGCTCCGAAGACCGGTTCCTCGGCGTGGTCGACCTCATCAAGATGAAGGCGATCACCTATAAGGACGAGACGATGGGCGCGGACTACATCATCGGCGACATCCCGGCCGAGATGATGGACGAAGCGAAGCATTACCGCGAGCAGCTCATCGAGAAAGTCAGCGAAGCCGACGACAAGATTCTCGAGAAGTACCTGAAGGGCGAAGAGCCGACCGAGGACGAAATCAAGGCGACGCTCCGCAAGCGCGTGAACAGCTCCGTGCGCGGCAAGGCCGAGCCGGCCTTCGTGCCGGTCATCTGCGGCTCGGCGTTCAAGAACAAGGGCGTCCAGCTCCTGCTCGACGCGGTCGTCGACTACCTGCCGTCACCGATCGACGTCCCGGCGATCAAGGGCTTCAACCCCGACGTCGGGACCGAGGCGATCGAGGAGCGTCCGGCCAGGGACGACGCGCC
>JAYUCY010000035.1:0-11157 GCA_043740085.1 Ilumatobacteraceae bacterium | reverse complement strand
CCCGGGCAGATCCATTGGCCATCAGTGGGCAATTCTGATGGCCACCGATGGGCAGTTCCACTGACCGCCTACGGGCAGAAACTATTGGCCATTGACATTCGTGTGATCCCCATTGCACCGCCTGGCCGGAACTGCGCAGCCGGGCCACGTACATCGAGCCGCCTGGAGCAGCACGGCCCCCATGTGCCCCAGCGATGCCGGCAGGTCAGCTCACGCTGAAGAGCCTCCACGAACCGCTGATGCCCTTGAGTTCGTACTCACCGCGGTCGTCGAAGACGACTGACCCACCGAGCATTATGTCGCGTACGGTGGAGGAGGCGAACAGTTCACCGTCACCTGCAGCCTGCTCGACTCGGGCCGCAAGATTGACGGCAATTCCTGAGATGTCGAGGTCGTCGTGCACCTCGATCTCACCGGCATGCAGGCCGGCACGAATCACGACGCCGAGCTCTAGTAGCTCACGCATCATTGCCATGCCGCACTCGACTCCTTGTGCTGGGACGTCGAACGTCACCAGCAAGCCATCGCCCGTGCTCTTCACCAACCTGCCACCGTGACGGTCCACGAGGCGGCGAGTGAGGCGATCGTGGGCATCGATCACTGCGAGCCACTGGGTGTCACCCATTGCCGCCGCCTGTCGCGTCGAATCGACGATGTCAGTGAACATGACGGTGGCGAAACGACGCGAGGCCACCGGGTTGACCGGGGACCCTGTGACGAACTCGATCAGCGGGTCAGCACAATCTCGCCAGTTCGCCAGCGCCCACGGGAAGTGATCGATGCCCTCCACTTCGACATAGCGGGCGCCGGGGATCACCTCCGCCAACACCCGACCGTGGCTCGCATGGAAGACCCGGTCACCTGCGACGTGCACCACCAGCGTCGGCGCGGTGATCCGCTCAGGTGCATCGCCAGCATCGATGGTGAAGATCGACTCCACCTGTCGGCGGAAGTCGCGCGGGCTGGCCGAGAGCCGTTGCAACCGTCCGAACCAACGGACGAAGGCGTCGTTGCCGGCTTGGCTCGGCATGAACCGGTCGGCGAACCGGTAGGCGTTGTCCGGCCACTCGTCCATCAGCCGAACCCAGTAAGCGATCTCGTCTACCGACGTCATCACCTCGGGCAGGCCGTCGACGAGTTGTTTGCGGCGACTGTTGTAGCGCTTGGGCGCAAACGTGTTGTGGAGGATCAGCTTGTCGACACGCGCCGGATAGTTCGCTGCAAAGAGTTGAGCCATGATGCCGCCCTCAGAGACGCCGAGCAGCGAGGCCCGTTCCCAGCCCATTGCGTCGAGCACCGACACGATGTCACCGATCCGCTCCTCCAGAGTCGGCCTCGCGTCGGGTCGATCGGACAACCCGATACCGCGCTTGTCGAACATTGCCACGTGCATATGCCTGCGGAGCAGATCCATGATCCGCAAGTTGAACTCGTGCTCCCATTGCACCTCCATGTTGGACACGAGCCCCTGCACAATCAACAAGGGCGGCCCCTCACCGAATTGCTGATACGCAAGCCGTAGATCACCACTGCGGGCGTACTTCGTCTCGGGGATCTGCACTCGCGCAGTCTCTCACGCCAACGCGAGGGCGGGTGCGGCGTCAGCCCGTGGCAACCCGGACTGCATGGGTGGCGTCGGGCGGGCCGCAGCGGTCGGGGTGCAGTATCGAGGCGAACACCTCGACGCCTTGAACCACTCGGGGCCCAGGCCGCACGACGAAGGCATCGGCATCGACAGCCCACACCTCCGCGCCTGGCGGCAACACTCCGCGAGCTACGACCTCCTCAGCCAGACGCTGCGCACCTTGCAGACGAAAGCCGCACGGGGCGACGATCACCACATCGGCTGCGCAGTCAGTGATGGCTTCCCACGAAGCACCTTGCGAGTTGGCACCCGGTCGCCCCATCATCGATCGCCCACCTGCTGCACTGATCAGATCGGGCACCCAATGCCCATCGGTGAATGCCGGATCCGTCCATTCGAGCAGCAGCGTCGGGCGCCGAGCGACTCCCTCGAGTCGTGCTGCAACCGCAGCGAGCCGACCTCGGCACTCGGCAACGATCTCGGCGGCGCGTTCCTCGGTGTGCGTAGCAGCACCGACAACGGTGACCGAGTCGATGACCTCGTCGAGCGTCATCGGGTCGAGTGTCACCACTTCGGCGCGGCAACCGAGGTAGGTCATCGCATCATCGACTTCGCTGACATCGACGGCGCACACTGCACAGAGATCCTGGGTGATCACCATCGTCGGCGCAATGTCGCTGAAGGCGCCGCGATCGAGGTGGTACAGGTCTTCACCGGCGGACATCCGCTCCTTGACCACGATGTCGATCTCGGCGGGTGACAGTCCTTCCGGAAGTGCCGATGTGGAAACGATCCGCTTGTTGCGAGCCTCGGGCGGAAAGTCGCACTCGAACGTGACCCCGACCACCTGGTCACCGAGTCCGAGGTCGAACAGGATCTCGGTGGCCGACGGAAGCAACGACAAGATGCGCACCGGATCCATGATATGCACCACTGGAACTGCCGCCACGAGCCCACGCGTCGGCGCCGGACCGATGTCCCTGAAACGAGCACGGCGTGTTCGTTGACGATGTCTCCACCCAAATCGACACAGAGGGGCAGGAAATTCCGTATAACCGTTGAAGTGCTCGGCTTTTCTGCCGATGAATTTCTTGTGAATGTCAACTCGACGGTTGCAACCATCCCGCCCACGCGCACGGGGCAGCTGCGTACTCTGCAACGACGCTTCACACTGCGTTGGGTGAGCGGGATCGTCATCGGATTCATCCTGGTCGGCCTCGACTGGATTGGTCACCGAGATGCGCTGCGCGAAGCGGGTCGAACAGCACCCAGTTCGCCGGTGATCAACGACACTCTGTCGAAGCTGCAGGACAGGATCGATCTGCTCACCATCGGAGCGGCCGTCGTCTTGATCGCGCTCGCCCTGCTGTTGTTCAGACCGCTCGACCGGACACTGCGCCGCGAGGGCCACTGGATGGCAGAAGTGGAGCGCACCCAACACGTGGAGAACTCCCGCCAGCGGTTCGGGGCAGACCTGCACGACGCGCTTGAGATGGCCGCCGACGAGGAGGCCGTCGCATCGGTGGTGGCGCAGGTCCTCGCCAGCGACGTCTCCACGCAGCCCGGCGAGCTCCTCCTGGCCGATTCGAGTGACGCGCACATGATTGCTCGGGTCGTGAACCCTGTCGCTGGAGCGGCGGGATGCGGGGTGCCTTCGCCATTCGACTGCCCGGCGGTCAGGCGGGCCACCGCGCAGACGTTCCCGAGCTCCGACGCGCTCAACGCCTGCCCGTACCTCCGAGATCGGCCCGGTGGCCCCCGATCGGCGCAGTGCGTTCCGGTGGCGTTCATGGGCAGGTCGCTGGGCGTGCTCCACGTCACCGGATCACCCGGCGAGCCGCCGGACGGAGAGGCCGGCCACCGCTTGGTAGTGCTCGCCGCTCAGGCCGGCACGGCGATCGGCACGATCCGGGCGTTCTCGAAGGCTCAACTGCAGGCCAGCACCGACAGCCTGACCGGCCTGCTGAACCGCCGTTCAGCGGAGGACAAGCTGGTGCGACGGCTTCATGCTGGCGATTCCTTCGCCATCGTGATGGCCGATCTCGATCACTTCAAGTTGCTCAATGACACCTACGGACATGACGTCGGTGACCGTGCGTTGCGGCTGTTCTGCGATTCCGTTCGCAACGCTCTCCGGACAGAAGACGTCTTCGCCCGGTGGGGCGGCGAAGAGTTCATGATCGCGCTGCCGAACAGCGATCGCAGTGCAGCGGCAGCTGTCCTCGAACGTGTCCGGATCACGCTCGCTGAAGCGTGTGCCCTTGCCGACACGCCCTCCGTCACCGCCTCGTTCGGCGTATCCGACACCATCATGAGTTCGCACCTCGATCAACTGCTCCGCTTCGCCGACGAAGCACTGCTCAAAGCCAAAGCCCGCGGCCGCGACTGCGTTCAGCTCGCCGGCGCTGATCAACAGCAACCGTCACGGATGCCGATGGTTCCCCAACCCGGCTGAACGGAGACGGCACAGGCGAAGGCCATTGGGACACTTGCCGGTAAGGGCTGGCTGATCGGCTTCACCATCACTCACGCGGCGGCATCCGCGCCGGGAGCGACTGGATGGGGAGCCGGGCGTGGCGCCATTCGGGGAAGCCGTCTTCGAGTCGGCGTGCGGTTCGGCCGCGGCGACGGAGGAGGCGGACGGCGTCGTCGGCGAGCACGCAGTACGGGCCGCGGCAGTAGGCGACGATCTCGACGTCGGCGGGCAGATTTCGCAATTCGCGGGCGAGGCGATCGGTAGGGATGGATCGGGCGCCGGCGATGTGACCGGACGCGTACTCGGCGACGGGTCTCACGTCGAGCACGATCACGTCGCCAGCGGCGATCCGTACTGTGAGTTCGGCGCGGCTGACTTCATCGAGTTGTTCGCGCTGCCCGAGATATGCGGCCGCAAGCGCGTCGATCTGGCCGTGGTGCGCAGCAGCGACGTCGCGCATTGCGCCCCACAGATCAACGACACGCTCGGACGCGAGGCGGTAATAGATGCGGGTCTTGTCGCGGCGGGTGACCACCAGCCCGGCGTCGGCGAGGGTGCGCAAGTGGAACGAAGTGTTGGCAACGCTCTGGCCGATCTCGTCGGCGAGTTCGTCGACGTGACGTTCGCCTTGAGCGAGCACGTCGATCAGTTCGGCCCGTCGTCCGTTGCCGACCGCCTTGGCGATCTCGGCGAACCCGTCGAACAACGCATCCTTCGCCTTGCGGTTGCCCACGCACCCCTCCTGATGTTCAAACAACTGCTTGACAAGCTATCGTGACGCTTGGAACTATTCAAGTAGTTGTTTGAGGAGGGTTTTGGGATGCGTGTACACGAGTTCGTCGACGAGGGCCTTGGCCATTCGTCGTATGTGGTCGACATCCGCCAAGCCAACGACTACTGCGCGGGTCACGTGCCCGGCGCGATCAACATCGAGTTGTGGCAGGTGCCGACCGCCGACCTGCCAACGGGATCACTGACCGTGATGTGTGGACATGACGAACGGGCGATGACCGATGCCAGTCTGCTTGGCCAACGAGGGCGCCCCGATGCCGTGGTGCTGGACGGTGGGCCGGACGCATGGTCGTCGGCCACCGGGCACGCCTTGGAGACGCGACGATGAGCACCCAGGCTCCCGAGACATCCACCACACCATTGCGGCTCGGGCTGAAGGAGAACTTGGCCCAGTTCTCGTTGCTCGTCGGTGTCAACGCGTTGGTCGGCGGGATGATCGGCCAGGAACGCACTGTTCTGCCGCTGCTCGCGACCGAGGAATTCCATCTCACCGCGTTCACCTCGACACTGACCTTCATCGCCGCGTTCGGGCTCGTCAAAGCCGTCACCAACTTTTTTGCCGGGACCCTCGGCGACCGCTACGGCCGCAAACCCGTTCTCGTTGCCGGATGGATCATCGCGATCCCGATCCCGATCCTGTTGATGTGGGCACCCACATGGGGATGGGTCGTGTTCGCCAACGTGCTGCTTGGTGTCAACCAAGGTCTCACCTGGTCGACCACTGTGATCATGAAGATCGACCTCGTCGGCCCCGCCCGACGGGGCTTCGCGATGGGTCTCAACGAGGCCGCCGGATACGGCGCTGTTGCGGTCACCGCGCTGACCACCGGCTACATCGCGCAGCGGTATGGGCTGCGGCCGGCACCGTTCTTCCTTGGTGCGGCATTTGCGGGGCTCGGTCTCGGGATCTCGGTGCTGTTCGTGAAGGAAACCCACGGCCACGCCAAATACGAAGCCGCCAACCACACGGCCAAAGCCGGCGCGCATGATGAAGGTTTGACGACTGGGCAGGTCTTCACGCTCACCTCGTTCCGCGATCGGGCGCTCTCGTCGTGTTCGCAGGCTGGGCTCGTCAACAACTTGAACGACGGCCTCGCCTGGGGCCTGTTTCCGATCTACTTCGCCGCCTCCGGTCTGTCGATCGGTCGCATCGGCGTATTGGCCGCCCTGTACCCGGCGGTATGGGGGCTCGGGCAGCTCTACACCGGCGGCCTGTCCGACCGGATCGGACGCAAGCCGTTGATCGTTGGCGGGATGATCACCCAGGCGGTCGCGCTCGCGTGGATCGCGGCGACTGGCAGTTTCTGGACATGGGCAGCAGGTGCGATGCTGATCGGTGCCGGTACCGCGATGGTCTACCCGACGCTGCTCGCCGCAATCGGCGATGTCGCCCACCCCACCTGGCGGGCTCGCTCCGTTGGTATCTACCGGTTGTGGCGCGACGGCGGCTTCGCAGTCGGGGCGCTCCTCGCCGGTGTGCTCGCCGACCTCGTCTCCATCCCGGCAGCGATCTACGTCGTTGCCGCCTTGACAGCGCTGTCCGGGCTGGTTGTCGCCGTCCGCATGAACGAGACCCACCCCAGATGAACATCGAGTCCGGACGCCAGGTGCGTCATTCGATCGATGAGATCCTCGCTGCGGCCCGGGACCGACTCGACCGGATCGAACCCACAGTGCGACCACGACTCGACGACTGACAGATCCACAATTACGGGCCATCTGTACAGCTGCACAGATATGCTCCTCGCATGACTGACTGCTCGGCGACGAATGTGACCGGCCTCGACGGGTGCGTCTCGCAGTGCCCCACATCTGATGTCCGGTCATTGGACGCGCTCCGGGACCGCCTGCCCCTGCCGGACCAGTTCGTGCAAGCAGCGGAGCTGTTCCGGTTGTTGGGTGATCCGACCCGGATGACGATCCTGCACGCGCTCGCCGACGGCGGCGAGTTGTGTGTGTGCGATCTGGCCGAGGTGGCCGGGGTGAGCGAGAACGTGGTCAGCCAGGCCATGCGCCTGCTCCGCGCCGCTGACGTGGTGCGGACCCGACGCAACGGGCGACGGATTCACTACCGCCTCGCCGATGCCCACGTACGGATGTTGTTGGACGTCTCGGTCGACCATGTCGGCCATCAGCACGACGCGGCCGACGATGCGGAGAATGTACAGGGTCGAGCAATGGTCGGGCGCCGCCGTGCACGATGACCACACGGACCATACGGTTGACGACTGCTGTAGCCCGGCAGCGATGACGCTCTCTGCAGCGGTAACGGTCCCGGCGAGTGGCCCGAAGCAGGGGGCCGCGATTGCGGCGTTCCGAGTCGCGGAACTGGACTGCGCGACTGAGGAAGGCGAAATCCGCGAGGTGCTCACCTCGCTCGATGGCGTGCGCTGGCTCGAGTTCGATCTGGTCGCCCGCCAAGTTCGTGTCCATCACGATCTGGCGTCGGTAGCGCCGATCACCGACGCGATCCGCAAGGCCGGGATGCGCCCGACCTTGCTCACCGACACCGAAACCTCCACACAGCCGGCCGGCCAGCGGCGCCTCCCACGACGCACGCTGCTCCTCGCAGCCATCGCCGGTGTGCTGGCGGTCGGGTCCGAGATCGCAGTACTGGCCGGCGCGGGTGAACACTCGGTCCTGGTCGCGGTCATGGCTGGGACCGCGATCGTGCTTGGCGGTCGTGACACGTTGCGGAAGGGGTTCCAGGCTCTCCGCTCGCGACGTCTCACGATGGGGTTGTTGATGTCGGTCGCGGTGATCGGCGCGGTGGCGATCGGCCAATGGCCGGAAGCCGCTGTCGTGATCTGGTTGTTCGGGGTCGCGGAACTGATCGAAGCAATGAGCCTCGAACGAGCGCGTCACGCGATCCGATCGCTCGTCGAACTCGCCCCCGAGACCACACTCGTGCGAGTGGGTGCGGAGTGGACCGACACCCCCACCGGCGACGTGCCCATCGGTGCAATCATGCTCGTCAAACCCGGGGAACGGATCGCGCTCGACGGCACCGTCGCAGCCGGGTCGAGCACCGTCGACCAGGCACCGATCACCGGCGAGTCAGTCCCGGTCACCAGGACAGTCGGCGACACCGTGTTCGCCGGCACCATCAACCAGCGCGGCGCAATCGAAGTCACGGTGACCGCCGCGAAGGGTGCTGGCACCCTCGACCGGATCGCCCGATCGATCCAGGAAGCCCAGGCAGAAAGGGCGCCGGCCCAACGATTCGTCGACCGGTTCGCAGCCGTCTACACCCCGCTCGTGTTCCTCACTGCGATCGTCGTTGCGACCGCCCCACCATTGCTCGGACATGGCAGCTGGCACAGCTGGCTCTACCGGGCGCTCGTGCTCCTCGTGCTCGCCTGCCCCTGCGCGCTGGTGATCTCCACCCCCGTCACCGTCGTGTCCGGCCTCGGGGGAGCCGCCCGACGAGGGATCCTCATCAAGGGCGGCGTGCACCTGGAGAACGCGCGCAAGATCCGCACCGTCGCTCTCGACAAAACCGGCACCCTCACCCACGGCCGGCCGACACTGATCGACCTCGTCAACCTCAGCGAACTCGGCGACGATCAGATCCTTGCTCTCGCGGCATCGATCGAAGCCCGCTCCGAACACCCCGTCGCACACGCCATCACCACTGCGTACGACGGGCCGCTGCTCGGCATCGAGCACTTTGATGCGATCCCGGGCCGCGGCGTCACCGCAACCATCGAGGGCACCGCCTACCGGATCGGCAACCACGCGCTCGTCGAGCACAGTGGACTGTGCCGGCCCGATCTCGAACGTCAGCTTGAACTGTTCGAGGACGACGCCAAGACCGCGATCGTGCTGATGGACGACAATCGAGTGCTCGCTGTGCTGACCGTTGCCGACGACGTCAAACCGGACAGCCGCCAGGCAATCCAAGAACTCCACGCCCTCGGCGTGACCACCGTGATGCTCACCGGCGACAACCAGCGAACCGCCACCGCAATCGCCGCCCAGGTCGGCATCGCCGATGCCCGCGGCGGACTGCTCCCCGACGACAAACTCGCCGCCGTCACCAACCTCGTCGCCAACAACGGACCCGTCGCGATGATCGGAGACGGTGTCAACGACGCCCCCGCACTCGCCCGAGCCGACCTCGGCATCGCCATGGGAGCCGCCGGCACCGACACCGCGATCGAGACAGCCGACATCGCCATCATGGACGACGACCCCCGCAAGATCGCCGAAACCATCCGCATCTCCACCCACACCAGCCACGTCCTGTGGCAGAACATCAGCCTCGCACTCGGCATCAAAGCCATCTTCATCGCGCTCACCCTCGCCGGAACCGCGTCGCTGTGGATCGCCGTCCTGGCCGACATGGGCACCAGCCTCATCGTCATCGCCAACGGCCTACGACTCCTCCGTCACCCCGCCCACGGAACCCACGCCCACCAATGACCGCAACTACACCGGTTCCTGATGGACACGGGCGACAACCCGTCACAGGACGCAACGATTCCGCGGCGAACAAACCCAGAACCGAAGCGCAGAACGACACCACACGACCTCGCCACCGAATACGAAACCCGACTGACCAACGCCTCCTGATCGCCTGACACCACGACACAAGCCGACAGACGCAATACAGCGCCTTCCGCTCGTGCCCGGGGCGGGGTTCGAACCCGCACTCCCTTTCGAGAAGGGGGGTTTAAGACTTCACTCCAACGTCCGAGTGGTCCGGCTGAATCCGTCTGACCTGCTCCGGTCCGACCCTGTTGTCCGCTCGTGTCCGTCTGGTCCGGGCGAGACCGACGCGTGCGGCCGAGTCCCGTGCAGGAATTGTGCAGGATCTTATGTTTGCGTTGTCCTACCACCTGTCCTACCATCGGAGCATCGCCCAGCGACAGAAGCGATCGATCTCACTTCCCTCCGACCTGGCCGACGCCATCGACCAAGCCGTCACAGCAGAAGGCACCACCGTCAGCGCCTGGATCGCCGACACCGCCGCACACCGACTTCGGATCGATGCAGGACGCCACGGAGTGGCCGAGTGGGAACGCCAGCACGGCGCGCTCACCGCCGACGAGGTCGCCGACGGACTTGGGCGAGCCCGAGCGATGCTCCGCCGTCAGCAATCACGCAAGAGCGCCTGAATGAACGGGGTCACTTACGACACCGGCGCGCTCATCGCGGCCGAACGCAACGACCGACGCATGTGGGCACTCCACGCAGGCTTCCTCGCGCTCGAAGTCTCACCGACCGTTCCGACGCCGGTGCTCGCCGAAGCGTGGCGAGTCGGACCCCGCCAGGCTTCACTCGCCCGCTTCCTCGCGCTTTGCACCACCGAACCCCGCACAGATCAACAAGCCAAGGCGGTCGGCGCGCTTGCGGCTCGCGTTGGACATGACGACATCGTCGACGTCACCGTCGTCGAAGGCGCCGTCCGCCGCCACGACGCCGTCGTCACGTCCAACCCCACCCACATTCGCAAGATCGGCGACGCCACCCGCTCCCGCCTCACGGTCGAAACAGTCTGACGGCCTTCGCCGCCACCGAGCGAAACCAAGACGCAGTCTCCACCGGACCCCGAGTTCATCCCCTTCCTGCTCCGCCAACGCAACCACGCACGCGATCGCCAACAACCCGAACGCGCCGACCTCTTCGACGGACTCATCAACCGAGCCAAACCTCGCCGGCACGGACGAGTTCATGATGGGCTTTCCGCGCCTCCTGACGGAGTGGGCTTGGGGCTACTCGATCCAGCCCCATAGCCGGTCCGATCGACGGCTGGGCATGCGCATGCCTTGCCGCGACGTCATCTCGTTACGCGGCGGCGCGACCTCGTCCGCGCGGCAGAAGTGCCGTTGCGGCAGGCTTAACCGCGGCGCAGAACTCCGGTCCTCTTCGAGCAGGTGAGACATACATATCGGCGCGTTGGCGCCGGTGGGCCGAGCGTGGGTACGATCGTCGTGCGACGAGGGGATTCGGTGATGGGTGTTGGCGTGGCGTTCGGCCTGGTGCTTCCGATGGTCGAGGGGCCGGTTGATGGGGTGAAGCCGACGTGGCTCCAGATCCTTTCGATGGCAGAGCGTGCAGAGCAGTTTGGGTTCGACACCGTGTGGACGGCGGACGAGATCGTGTGGCGCAATCCGGACTGGCCAGGTCCGCGCGGTTGGTGGGAGTGTCTGTCGATGACGGGTGCGGTGGCGGCGTGTACCTCGACGGCTCGTGTTGGTACGTGGGTGATGTCGGCGTTGCATCACAACCCGGGCATGATCGCGTCGGCTGCTGAGACGCTCGACGAGATCTCCGGCGGGCGGTTCGTGCTCGGACTTGG
>JAYUCY010000034.1:0-24817 GCA_043740085.1 Ilumatobacteraceae bacterium | reverse complement strand
ACCGCCGGAACCAGACACACCCAGAATCGAAGATGAGACGGCTCGCGCCCGCGGGCTACCAGTGTTTTGACTCGTGCACCTAGTTGATCGACGTGTGGAGCAGTTCGTGGGCGAGCGGGCACTCCGCGCTCAGTAACGCCTCCTCGACCACCACGACGCCGGCGACCGTCGCCAGATGCGAGAAGAGTGCCAGCGGCATCACGTCCGCCTCCGCCAGCCATGGCGCTCGAACGTCGCCGAGACGTTCCACCAGCGACAAGAACCCGGCGTCGGGCAGGCAACGACCGACGCCGGAAATCGCCCACACCGGCACCTCGCCGCAGTAGGCAACCGAGGCTGCGGCGCGACTTCCACGGGCGGCGATCAGCTCGCTGCCGGATGCGGCGAGCGCTTCAACGAGGACGAGATCGGCGGCGAGCACTGCGGCAGCAATGCCAACCGGCTCGATCACTTCCGCTTCCACATCGGCGCGTTCCAAGCGACGTACAAACGAGCCGCCCTGACCGTCGGCATCGATGGCCAGCACGCGAATATCGCCACGTCGAAGAATCGCCTCGCCAGCCAGGTCGGGCCAACCCACCACGCAGACCGTGATGTTGTCGGGTATCGAATTGATCAGCATCTCGGGCGTCACGTCGGCGTCGATCTCGTCGGCCAGGCGACGCGCCGTCGAGTACGGGTCAGCGGCAGTCAGCATGTGAGCGCACAGCCACCACAGCGGGCCCGAGGTTGGGTGTCGCTCGACAATCCGGCGGCAGGCGACAACGAGACCCGCCGGGTCAGCGCCCATCCCACACAGTGCCGATGCCGTCTCACTGACCATCACCCGTGGGTCGCCGCCGCTTGAGCGGGCAAGGTACCGCAAGCGCTCGATCGGGTGCACGACTGCGACCCTACCGTGAGCGGCTGAACCTGTCCCGTCCAGTGGCGGCTTGGGTCGTCCGCCCATCTCCTGCGAGCGAGGTGGGTGGCCGAGAGGGGTCTGCGCTAGGTTTGCGCCGTGGCCAGCACCGTTGCTCTCGACATCAAACTCACCACGATCGGCGGCGAGTCGCGTCCGCTCGAAGAGTGGGTGACCACGTTCCACCTGGCCAGCGTTGTGCTCGACCCGTACACCAACGAGAGTTCGTGGATTCTCAAGCCGGCGATGCGCATCCTTGAGGCCTTCCGGGGCGCCGACGTGCGGGTCAATCTGGTCGTCACGTGCGGGGCCAAAGAAGCCAAGCAGTTCCTCGGGCCGGTGGCCGATCAGTTCCTGGTCTTCTGCGACCCGGATCGCACGTTCGTGCGTGGCCTCGGCGTTGCCACGCTGCCCGCATTCGTGTTCGTACGCGGCGATGGCAGTGTGCAGGCCGCCGCCGAAGGGTGGAGCCCGGCCGAGTGGCGCCAGGTAGCCAAGGCAATCGCCGACAACACCTCGTGGATTGCACCGACGATTCCTGGTTCCGGCGATCCGTCGCCGTTTCACGGCACACCCGCCCTCGGCTGAGCCGACAACCCGGTGACACGCGGGCTGCCTGATCTGCCCGTACTCGACGCGTTGCCGTCGGTGCTCGCCGCGCTGGCAGATCACGGCTCGGCGGTCCTCGTCGCCCCACCGGGTGCCGGCAAAACCACACTTACGCCGCTAGTACTGGTCAACGAACCGTGGCTCGCCGGGCAGCGCATCGTCATCTTGGAGCCGCGACGGCTCGCGACCCGCGCAGCTGCGCAACGGATGGCTTCGCTATTGGGCGAGCAAGTCGGTGAGACCGTTGGCTACCAGACCCGCGACGAGCGCCATATCGGACCGCGCACGCGTATCGAGGTGGTGACCGAGGGCGTGCTGACCCGCCGACTGCAGCACGATCCGTCCCTTGAAGGCTACGGGCTGGTGATCTTCGATGAAGTCCACGAGCGCAACCTGCCCACCGACGTGGGGATGGCGCTGCTGCTGGATGCACGATCGAGCCTGCGTCCTGATCTGCGGGTGCTGGCGATGTCGGCGACGCCCGACACGAAGGGTTTGCTGCGAGTGCTCGGCGACGACACTCCGGTCGCCGCCAGCGACGGTCGCATGTATCCGGTCGACATCGTGTGGGCGCCGATGGGCAAGCAGGATCGCGTGCAGGAAGCAACGGCTGCGCTCGTGCAACGCGCACTGCGCGAGCAGACGGGCGACATCCTCGTGTTCCTGCCAGGGATCGGCGAGATCCGTCGCGTGCAGGGCCTGCTCGAAGGTGCGATCCCGCCTGACGTCGACGTCTATCCGTTGGCGGGAGCGCTGTCGCTCGCGGAGCAGGACCACGCGCTCGCCGCCTCGCCCGCCGGTCGTCGGCGAGTGGTCCTTTCCACCGACATCGCCGAGTCCTCCCTCACCGTCGATGGGGTGCGAGTGGTGGTCGATGCCGGTTTGGCACGCGTGCCCCGCTTCGATCAGCGCACAGGGATGAGCCGCCTGACCACCGTCAGCACCAGCCGCGCCTCAGCGGAACAACGAGCTGGCCGCGCCGGCCGCACCGAGCCGGGCGCGGCATATCGGCTGTGGAGCAAACTGGAGCACGGAACCCGGCGAGCGCATCTTGAGCCGGAGATCACGCAGGTCGACCTGGCCGGGCTGGCGCTGGAACTCGCGGCGTGGGGTACGCCGGTGGAGGAGCTGCGCTGGGCGGATGCTCCCCCGCCGCGCACCTTGCATCAGGCTGTCGAGTTGCTCGTCAGGCTCGATGCGCTCACGGACGATGGCCGCCTGACGGACAGCGGTCGCCGGATGTTGGCGCTACCGCTGCACCCTCGGTTGGCGCGAATGGTCGCAGGCGCCGACGCCGCCGATGGCTCGCTTGCCTGCGTTGTCGCCGCGCTGCTCGATGAGCGCGACGTGTTCCGCGGTCGGCCCGACGAACTTCCGGCCGACCTTGCGCTGCGCGTCGGCGCGGTCTGTGGCCAGTATCACGACCGCGCAGATTCTCGGGACGTACGACGCGTGCGCGATCGTGCGGCCGACGTTGCGCGGCGCGCACAGATCCGCTTCGATCTCGATGACGTTCGCTCGGACCGTTGCGGCGTAGTGCTCGCTCTCGCCTATCCGGATCGTGTCGCAGTTCGGCGCAGTCAGCCTGGCCAGTTCCAGCTGCGCACCGGGTCATCGGCCTGGACGCCACCCACCGATCCGTTGGCCAACGAGCGATTCGTCGTCGCCGCCGACCTCGACGGCAAGCGCGACAATGCCCGCATTCGTATCGGCGCCGCACTCGACGTCAACGACGTGATCGAGTCGCTCGCTGATCAGATCGAGCGCCGCGAGTCGATGGTGTGGGACAAGCAGCGCGACGACTTGGTGCAGCGCATCGAGACTCGCCTGGGCGGAATGTTGCTTGACGAGCAGGTACGCAGCGCCGAACCCGGCGAAGCGACGACGGCCGCGCTCGTCGAGCGTGTGCGGGCAACCCGGTTGGCCGCGCTGCGCTGGTCGCCTTCCGCCGTGCTGTTACGTGCGCGAGTCGCCTTCGTACGTCACCACTTGGGTCCCGAGCAGTGGCCGGACTGGAGCGATGCGGCCTTGATCGCCTCAGTTGACGAATGGGTTGCCCCGTACCTCTCGGGCGCCACCGGTGCGGCCGACCTCGCCGCGCTCGACACCTCGATGCTGTTGTCAGCGCAGCTCGATTGGGATGCGTCCAGTCAGCTCGCCGAATTGGCGCCGACACATCTCGCCACACCCGCCGGCCGTACCGCACTCATCGATTATTCCCGCGATGTCCCCACGGCCTCGGTGCGCGTGCAGGACCTCTTCGGCCTCGCCGAGCATCCGACGGTCGCGGGCGACGTCCCCGTATCCCTCGAACTGCTCTCCCCCGCCGGCCGTCCGATTCAGATCACCAGCAATCTCCCCGGCTTCTGGGCCGGCACGTGGGCCGACGTCCGCAAGGAAATGGCCGGCCGCTACCCCAAACACCAGTGGCCCACCGACCCCGCGAACGCCACCCCCAAACGCCTCAAGTAACCCCCTTCTGGCGCGCTCCCTCACGCCTCGTCGGCCCCGAACGCCTCAGCGTTTACAACCTGTCGCGCGCTCGACGACCAGGATTGGTGGCGGGAGCGCGACGGTTGGGCGAAATGTGGGGGTTGCATTGCCGATACGCGATGCTCGCCATGCCCAGTGAGGGTGTGAGAGACGAACTGAAACTGATCGAACAGACCCGCACGTCGCATCGCATTGCAACCGTGGCCAACGTCAAGGCACTGGGAATTTCCTCTGCCCGATGGCGCCGCTGGCAGGACCATCACAAGTGGTTACAGATCACCCCTGAGCACTTCCGCCACGCTGCCACCGACCTCACTTTCGAGATGACGTTGCATGCCGGCGCCCAATGGTTGGGCACGCGCGGCGCACTGCATGCTGCGTCCGCTCTGTTCTGGCTGGGCGTTGAGGTGCCGATGCCGCAGCGCGCCGAGTTCGTCGTGTCACGCGCGAACCGATCGATTCCCAACTGGATACCGCTGCACACCAGCTTGAGCCTGCGCGAGGACGATGTCATTCGCCATCGAGGAGTGCGTACCACGACTGCGGCCCGAGCGCTGCTCGATTATGCCGCCACCGGCGTGTCCGCCAACGACTTGGAGAAGGCGATCGACAGCGCCATCCGCTTGCGTAGGACTGCGCTCACCAGACTTCGCAAACGGCTCTCGGAGGTTGGTGGGCGGGGTCGAGCCGGCACCCGTTTGATGCGCGAACTTCTCCTCGACTCCGGGGGCGAATCGCACCTCGAGCGGCGGTTTCTCACACTCCTTCGTCAGCAAGGCCTTCCCCGGCCGGAGTGTCAGGTGGTCCATCGCCGAGGCAACAGCACTGTCGCCCGAGTCGACTTCCAGTTTCCTGGCACCAACGTCGTCGTCGAGGTAAGCGGGCGCCTCGGCCACACGAGCGACAGCGATCGCCAACGCGACGCCCACCGTCGAAACGCGCTCCAACAATCCGGAGTGCAGGTGCTGGAGTTCACCACGGCCGACGTCATCGACGGCAAGGACTACGTCCTCACCACCCTGCGCACCTCACTTCCTGTCACCCTGTGACGGCCAGGCTTGGTGGTCAGAGACGCGACAGGTTCGTTTGGATTATGTGGCGGCACGCCAACCTGTCGCGGGGCGAACTTCAGTCTTGGTGGTCACGGGCGCGACAGGTTCACTTGGACTGCGGTGATGGATCTCGGGCGGGGATGAGGCGGGGATCTGAGGCGGGGATGAGGCGGGTCTGAGTGGCGGGTGGCAGCTGGCGTAACCTTTGGCCATGGCTGTTGCACCTGAGTTCGAGTTCACCGAGCTGTTTCCCTTGCACCTCAACGACACGGGCCACGACGAGACGCAGTATCGGCTGGTCAGCACCGACCATGTGCGCACGGTGGAGACGCCGCTGGGCACGATGCTGCAGGTCGATCTGGCTGCGCTCACGCTCATCACGCAGGAGGCCATGCGCGACATCGCCCACTTCCTGCGCTCCGCCCACCTTGCCCAGCTGGCCAAAATCCTTGACGACCCGGAGGCCAGTGACAACGACCGCTTCGTCGCGCTCGACCTGCTGAAGAATGCGGCAATCAGCGCCGGCGGCGTACTGCCGATGTGCCAGGACACGGGCACGGCCATCGTGAAGGCGAAGAAGGGCAACTTGGTGCACACCGAAGGTGGTGACGAGGAAGCCATCGCACGCGGCGTGTTCAACACCTACCAAACCAGCAACCTGCGCTACAGCCAAATGGCGCCACTGACCATGTACGAAGAGGTCAACACTGGCAACAACCTGCCGGCCGAAATCAAGATCAGCGCCACCGACGGCGATGCGTACAAATTCCTCTTCCTGGCCAAGGGTGGCGGTAGTGCCAACAAGAGCTACCTCTTCCAGGAGACGAAGGCGCTGCTCAACGAGAAGACACTGCTGCCATGGCTGTTCGAGAAGATGAAGTCGCTGGGCACCTCGGCGTGCCCGCCGTATCACCTGGCTGTCGTCATTGGCGGCACCAGCGCCGAGATGGCAGTCGAGACGGCCAAGCTGGCCAGTGCCCACTACCTCGACAATCTTCCCACCGAGGGCAGCAAGCTGGGCCATGCGTTCCGCGATCTCGACCTTGAGGCCAAGGTGCTGAAGCTCAGCCAGGAGACCGGCATCGGCGCTCAGTTCGGCGGCAAGTACTTCTGTCACGACGTGCGCATCGTGCGGCTGCCTCGCCACGGCGCCAGCTGCCCGGTGGGCATGGCCGTCAGCTGTAGCGCCGACCGACAGATGCTGGGCAAGATCACCAAGGACGGCATCTACCTGGAGCAGCTGGAGACCGACCCGGCCCGCTTCCTTCCCGACGTCACCCACGACGACCTCGACGATGCCGACGTCGTGCAGATCGACCTCAACCGCCCGATGACCGACATCCGCGCCGAGCTCTCCAAGTACCCGGTGAAGACCCGCGTGATGCTGACTGGGCCGCTGGTCGTCGCCCGCGACATCGCCCACTCGAAGATCAAGGAGCGCCTCGATCGTGGCGAGCCGCTGCCGCAGTACATGAAGGACTTCTGCGTGTACTACGCCGGCCCAGCCAAGACCCCCACGGGGATGGCCAGCGGCTCGTTCGGCCCCACCACGGCCGGCCGAATGGATAGCTATGTCGACGAGTTCCAGTCAGCCGGCGGCAGCTTCGTGATGCTCGCCAAGGGCAACCGCAGCAGAGCGGTCACCGATGCGTGCAAGGCGCACGGCGGCTTCTACCTCGGCAGCATTGGCGGCCCGGCAGCACGCCTGGCGCAGGACTGCATCACCAAGGTCGAAGTCTTGGAAATGCCCGAGCTCGGCATGGAGGCCGTGTGGAAGATCGAGGTCCACGATTTTCCCGCGTTCATCGTGGTGGACGACAAGGGCAACGACTTCTTCGACCTGGTCAACAAGCCGTACAAGCCGTACAACCCGGGCACCACGACCGCAGTGCAGATCCACTGACCGCCGCCGGCAGCACTTACCGACAGGCCTTCTCCAGCCGCGTGCGCAGCCGCAGGAACTCGGGCTGCTGCACACCAAGTCGGGCGTAGACCAGCTGCGAGTCTGTCGCTGCCGCGATCAACGCCTCGACCAGGCAGGCGGCGTCGGCCTGCGACAAGCCTTCCGCGATGAACACATCCGTCAGCCGAACCTGGAAACGCTCGCGATTGACCTCGAACACGCGCTCCGCCCGGGCGACGGTTGTGTTGACATCGTCGGTGAAGCCACAGCGCGAACGGTTCTTCGGTACCGTCAGTTCAACGAGGTAGTCGACAACTATCCGGTCCACGCAGTCGCTGTGCAGGAAGGCCGTGTGCCCCGCGCCCTGCCAGCGCACTGACACCGCATCGCCAAGCGCATCGGCCATCTGCGGGGCGAGGAACCCTGGGGTGGCCGGGTCGCCATCAGTGCCGATCACCACAATCGGGTTCGCCACGTCGACGGCCACGATGGGCGGAATCGGCTCGGCGGTCTCGGGCCAGCCCGAACACCAATCGACCGCGAAGCGGCCGCGACGGCCGGCAAAGTCGGCGCAGTAGATCGCCAGGTTGGCCTCCGTCAGGTTGTCGGTGACGTGCTCTTCGCGCGGGTAGCCGGCTTCCAGATAGCTACCCAACGCGGCCAGCGTGCTGGCGTCGCCCTCAGCAGCGTCTGCCAGGCCGACCGCGAGCGGCGCCCACAGGTCGGTGTTGTACATCGCCGAGGTGATGATGCCGTCCACCTGCCCGGCCGACACCGTGTCGTCCCACTCGTCGAAGTAGTCCGTGCCGGCATCGGAAACATCCGAGTACAGATCGTCGAGCAGCGCCGCGCTTCGCGGCCCGGCCGCGCACGTGCGCGTGGCGTCGCACAGTTCGAGGAACACGTCGATGGTGCCGCCGAAGTCCTGCACCCCATAGAACGGCGAGCCGTATGAACCAACCACCGTCCCGTCGATGTTGTACTCCCCAGCGGTCGGGTCGACACTGCCGTCAAGTACCAACGCCCGAACGCTGTCGGGGAACAGGTTGGCGTACACAGCTCCCAAGGCGGTGCCGTAGCTGAACCCGAGATAGGTCAGCTGCTCGTCACCCAACGCCTTACGCAACTGCTCCATGTCGCGCGCCGCGTTCTGTGTGCCCACGTACGGCAGCAGGTGGCCGCTCCTGGCGACGCAGTCGCGTTCGACCACTCGGAACGATCGGTTGAGGTCACCGCAGTCCACAGGAGTCGACCGGCTGACGCCGCGCGGGTCGAAGCCGACCAGGTCGAAGCGCGCCAGCAGATCGGTTGGGAACAGCGAGGCGTAGCTCCAGGCGAGGTCGACACCGGAGCCACCAGGCCCGCCCGGATTGAGGACCAGCGAACCAATGCGCGCCTCGACGTCGGTCGCGGGCAGCCGCGTCACCGAGATAGAGACGGTGCCGACGTCGGTCGAACGGCGATAGTCCAAGGGCACGTCGATTGCTCCGCACTCCCACGGAGCGGCTTGCCCTTCGCACTCACCCCACTGAATTGCGTCAATTTCGGGGAGTGTCGCGACTGCGGACAACGGCGTCGCCCGATCGAACGGCGCCGGCAGTGCGACGCTGCGAGTCGACTCGACGCCCGATGAGTTGGAGCACGCTGCCGCGGCCATGACGGCCACCACACCCATCAGTCCGGGCCATCGCTGTCGCTTCATCGCCTGCGCAGGATAGGCGCCCCGTTGCCGTGACGCCGGACGCGTCAGACGAGTTCGCGTAACACCGAATGCGTACGTGCCAACTCTTCGGGATCGGACGTGAAGACACCCGCGTTGAAGTCGGTGACACCCATGGACTTCAACTCCGCCAGCTGGTCGCGGACCTCAGCCTCGGCGCCCACGATGGCGATGCCGCCGGGACCATCGACGCCCTCACGGTTCATCATCGTCTTGTAGCTGGGCAGCGTGTCGTACACCGCGAACACTTGCGCCGCCCGCGCACGAGCACCCGCCACGTCGTCGGTCACGCATACCGGCAGCGCGACGGCCACGCGCGGCTCGGGGCGGCCAGCGTCGGCCGCGGCCTGGCGCAATGTGGGGATGGTCAGCTCGGCCAGCGTCTTGGGGCCGACGCACCACGTGGACGTGCCATCGGCAAGCGCACCGGTGACCCGCAGCATTTGCGGCCCAAGGGCGGCGACCAGCACCCCAGGGCGACTGCTACCGGCCACCGCCACGGCGCCCTGCACCCGGTAGTCCTCACCCTCGAACTTCACCGGCTTACCTTCCAGCAGCGGCATCAGGATGGAGAGATACTCCTTGAGGTGGCGCACCGGCTTCGAATACGACAAACCCCACATTGACTCGACCACAATCTGGTGCGAGAGCCCGATGCCCAGGCACAGCCCGGCATCGCCGCGGCTATTGATCGCGGCCTGCGTGCTGAGGGCCTGCTGCGCCAACATCATTGGGTGGCGAGGGTACGTGGGCACCACTGCCGTTCCCAGCTCGATACCCGGCACTTCGCGACCGACAATGGCAAGCACCGTGAGCGCGTCGTGTCCGAAGATCTGCGACGACCAGAAGGTATGCGCGCCAAGCGCTACTGCGGCCTGTGCCTCGGCGACGACCTCGTCGATTGTGCCGCCGTTGATTGCATTGCTCATCGTTCCAAGACGCATACGCGCAACCTACACGCCGCCAACACTGACGGGCGAAGGGGTCAGGCCAGGCTGACGAGTTCCAACCAGTCCTCGTTGAAGTAGTCGACCTGCCCGTCGGGCATGAGCAGCACCTTCGTCGGTGCCAGCGCCTCCACGAACTCGGTGTCGTGACTGACGAACACAATGCTGCCCTTCCAACCAGTCAGCGCTTCTGCGACAGCCTCGCGACTGGGCGGGTCGAGGTTGTTGGTGGGCTCGTCGAGCAGCAGCAGGTTGTTGCGGCCGACCATCAGCATGGCCAATGCCAGCTTGGTCTTCTCGCCCCCGGACAGCGTGCCGCTGTCTTGGAACACCTTGTCGCCGCTGAGGCCCATCATGCCCAGGAACGCACGGAGCTGCGTCTCGGTGTAGATGACGCCGGGCGGCACGTCGGCGCGCAGGTTGTCGAGCAGATTGCGGTCGGTGCGCAGGTTGTCGTGCTCCTGCGCGTAGTAGCCCATGGTGACTTCGTGGCCGTAACGAAAGTCGCCCAGGTTGGCTTCGGTTTCGCCGGCGAGGATGCGCAGCAGGCTGGTCTTGCCTGCGCCGTTGAGCCCGAGCACCAACAGCCGATCACCGCGCCCGATGTCGAACGTGACATCCTCGAACACGGGCGGACCGCCGTAGCCCTTCGACATGTGCGTGGCCGTGAGGACGGTGCCACCGCACGACGGCGGGTCGGGGAACTTCATCTTCAGCTGACGGTCGCCGGCACCGACATGGACGCGTTGCGACTCCAGCCGAGCGATCTGCTTTTCCTTGCTGTGCGCCATCGCCGCCTTCGTGGCCTTGGCACCGAAACGATCGACGACTGCCTGCAGCCGCGCGATCTCCTTCGTCTGCAACGTTGCCTGCTTGGCCAACCGCTCCTCGTCGAGACGACGCGACAGCTTGTACTGGCTGTAGGTGCCCTTGTACTCGACGAGGTTGCCGAGGTTCTCTTCACCCGGACGGTCGAGGTGCAGCACGCGCGTGATGGCCTCATCGAGCAGTTCGAGGTCGTGACTGATGACGAGCATCGCGCCGCGGTAGTTGCGCATAAAGGCCAGCAGCCACGTCTTGGCATCGACGTCAAGGTGGTTGGTGGGCTCGTCGAGCAGCAGCACATCGCTGCCGGCGAAGAGGATGCGGGAGAGCTCCACGCGACGGCGCTCGCCACCGCTGAGCACACCGATCGGCAGCTCCATGCGCGTGGGAGAGAGCCCGAGGCCGGCCATGATGCTGCGCGCTTCGCTCTCTGCCGCGTAGCCCCCGGACGTCGCGAACTCGTCCTGCGCCTTGCTGTAGCGGGCCACGTTGCGTTCGTTGGCCTCCTGCTCCATTGCGACGCGCAACTTCTCAATGCGGTCCAACTGCTCGTCGATCTGACGACCGCTGAGCACATGCGTGACCGCCATCCGAGTATCCAGCACGCCGGCGATGCGCGGGTCTTGCGGCAGATAGCCGAAGCCACCCTTGCGCAATAGCTTGCCCCCCGAGCTTTCCGCGGCACCGCCCAACACTTTGAAGAGGCTGGTCTTACCGGCGCCGTTACGACCAACCAGCCCGACCTTGTCGCGGGGCATGACGGTAAACGAGATGTCGTCGACAATGAGCCGACCGCCCACCTCTACCGAAAGACCCTGTACCTGCAACATGAGGCGTCCAGCGTGGCGGGGGATCACCGCGTACACAACCACCGCGACGAGAGGCACACAGGAGCACGCGCGTCTACTGTTGTGGCGATGCAGGCAACGGTCCTCCACACAGCACCGGTGACGCAACCCGGCGGTTGGCGGCGAGCCGCGCCGATTGCCACCGGGTGCGTTGCGTTCGGCGCGGCAGCGCTGGTCGCCCGCTTCGATCCTGCGGCCTCTGGAAGTCGGTTCCCCGCCTGCCAATTCAGAGCCCTGACCGGGCTGTGGTGCCCTGGTTGCGGCCTCACTCGGGGGTTCCACCAACTGTTCACCGGCCACCCGATTTCGGCGCTGCAGTACAACGTGTTTGTGCCGCTGGTGCTCTTCGCCTTGGTGATCGGCTGGTGGTCCTGGTTCCGTGTCAGCCGGGGTCGCACGCGTGTGCAAGTGCCCACCAGGGCACTGCGACCGCTCGCCGTCTACCTGCCGATTGCCGTGGTGCTCTACGGCGTGCTGCGCAACATTCCGGCGGTGCCGTTCAGCTCGCTCGCGCCCTGAGCGTCATTACGCCGTACCGGACCCGGCGGTGGTCAGCACAGCAATGGTGACCGTCGGCGTCGTTGGAGGCGTCGTCGAAGAAGGAGGAGGAGGCGTCGTTGAAGGCGTCGTTGAAGGCGTCGTTGAAGGCACCGTTGTCTTGAGTGTTGTGCTTCCGCTACCGACAACTGTGGTGGTTGGTGTCGTCGTGCCCTTCTTGACCGTGGTGGTGGTGCCGCCAACGGGGCCTCTGGAGTCGTCGTGAAACCGCGACGACAGGCACTTGCCGGGCAACACGGGAGCCGGGCCAAGCACCAGCGCTACCTGCCCGGCCAAACCTTCGCGACCGGCCGGAGTGAGGTGCAGACCGTCGTCGCCCATCAGCGAGCGATCGGCACCAGTCACTGCCGCCCAATCGAGAACCACCACGTTGGGGTACTTCGTGGCCATCTCAAAGATGACAGCGTTGACCTGCGCACGCGACGGCTTGAACTCGGTGACCGTGAGCAGCACGACGGGCTGCGGGGACAGTCGGGCCACCATCGCATCGAGGTACTTGCGGTAGACGTCCTGATTGTCGCCGTAGTTGTTGCCGAGGAGGATCACGCTGACGTCCCAGCCGGCGGCGAGGCGGCTGTCCAGCACTTCGTCGCCGAAGTCAATGAATCGACCCGACTCGGCATCGACCTCCGTCTGCCAACCCAGTGGCACCAGCGCGGCGCACATCTCGCCGCCGTAACGCTGCGCGGTGCTGGCCATCACCGAGTCGCCAATGAGAATGACCCGGTTGCCCGGCACGTTGGCGCCGATCTGCGCGGTGACCTCTATGGGGACAGTCGTGCGCATCACGGTGGAAGTGGACTCGGGCTCGATTGTGGACGTCGTGGAACCCTGCGCTGGTAGCCCGCCAACAGCCGCCGTTTCCGGCGGGTCGACACCTTGCCCTGACGCGGCACCGCATGCGGTGGCCACGGCCAGAAGGCCGAGCAGCAGACTGATACGCCGTAGAAACATGAGAACCTCTATTGGACCGACTCGCAGCCCGCGTTGCAAGTCAGCTCCAGCGATCAGGGCGTGACACATGGCCCGCCCTCATCGCCGGCAACGGAACACAAGCGCTAGTCGCGGGCCTTCAGCTGGTCGCGGATCTCGATGAGCACGTCGACTTCGGACGGCCGGTCGGTCGCCAACTGGCGCTTGGTGGCCTTCTTGTAGACCTTGACGATCCAGAACACCACAAACGCCATGATGACGAAGTTGATGACGCTGTTCAGAAAGTTGCCCCAGGCCAGGCTCTTATAGGCCTTGCCGGCGAGGCCTGAGCAATTCTGCCCAATCTTCTTGCCAGTCGTCGCATCCACGATGTCGGCGCACTTCACGAACAGGCCGATGGTGCCGGTGAAGATGTCCTTCACGAACGAGTCGATCAGTGCTTTGACGGCAAGGCCCATGACGAACGCAACCGCGATCGACATCAGGTCGCCTGTGGTCAGGAACTCCTTGAACTCCTGGACAAGGCCCTTCTTTTCTGTCATTTCATACTCCTCGTCGTTGGTCGGTCTTCCCACTGGACGCCAACATTAGGCAATCGGGACGCAGGCCTTCGCGGACCGACGATCCAGGGCGCCGCCACTAGCGTGACCGCCTGATGACTGACGCGACAGGGAACCCGTGAGCTACGACCTCGTTGTCATCGGCATGGGTTCTGCGGGCCTCACCGCTACCGAATTCGCGACCGGCCTTGGTCTGCGTGTGGCCGTTGTAGAGCGTGCACGCGTTGGCGGCGATTGCCTATGGACCGGGTGCGTGCCATCAAAAGCGCTGGTGGCCAGCGCCAAGATTGCGCACACCATGCGCAACGCGCATCGCGTTGGCATCGGTTCGGTGGAGCCAGTTATCGACCTACCGACGGTGTGGCGGAGGGCTCGATCGGTACAGGCAGAGATCGCTGCCACCGATGACAACCCGCATCGGTACCGCCAGATGGGCGCCGAACTGTTCACCGGACAGGCCAGCCTCGCCGGCGCCAACGAGGTGACGGTGCACGCCGACGACGGCACCAACGAAGCGCTGGAGACACGGTTCGTCCTGCTCTGTACCGGCAGCCGACCGCACGTTCCAGCCATCGAGGGGCTGAGCACCGACTGGTGTCTCACCAGCGAGAACCTCTTCCAACTCAACGCGCCACCACCCACACTCGCCATCATCGGCGGAGGGCCGATGGGCGTGGAGATGGCGCAGACGCTGCAGCGGCTGGGAGTGGAGGTCACCGTCTTCCAGCGGGCCCACACGCTGCTTCCCCGCGCGGAACGTTCACTCGTCACACGGCTCGCCGAGATCCTTGCGGAGGAGGGCGTCGTCGTGCACACCACCGCCGACGTGCGCTCCAGCCTGCGGCGGCCCGACGGTTTGATCGACGTGTCAGCCAACGTTGGCGACGACGGCAGACCGGTGCAGCTGCGGGTGGCCGGCGTATTGGTAGCGGCCGGGAGAACCGCCAACACCGACGACCTCGGGCTGCAGGAACAGGGCATCGAGATCAACGAACGCGGCATACAGGTAGACGATCGCGGCCGGACAGCCGTGCGCACTGTGTACGCCGCTGGTGACGCGGCCGGCCGTCGCTATCTCACCAACTCTGCAGGCTATGAAGCGGTGCGAGCCGTCCGCGACATGTTCTTTCCGGGCAAGGGCAGCATCGATGCAGCCATTCCCTCATGCGTCTTCTCCGACCCCGAACTCGCCAGCGTCGGGCTGACGGTTGACCAGGCAGAAGAGATGTACGGCACCGACTCGGACTCGTGGCGCATCGACCTTGCGCACAACGACCGTGCCAGAACCGACGCGCACGCAGAAGGGTCGGTGGTTGTCGTGACTGCCAAGGGTCGCATCGTTGGCGCCCACATACTCGCCCCCGGCGCGGGTGAGATGATCCACGAGCTGTCCCTCGCCATTCACAGCGAACTGCGGCTGGAAGAACTGGCGGAGACGGTGCACGTCTACCCCACCGTGGCCGGTGCAATCGGACAGCTCGCCACCGAGTCGGCGTACGAGAAGGCCCACCGTCTCCGTTGGATGATGAAGCGCCGCTAGTGACCCAGCTCGTCGAATCGATCGACGTTGCGCAACTGCGGAAAGCTGAACCACCAGATCGCGACGATTGCGATCGTCGCCAGCCCGCCACCGATCACCGTTGCCGGGGTTCCGATGGCTTGCGCCACCAGTCCACTCTCAAACGCGCCAAGCTCATTCGACGCGCCAATGAAAACGTTCTCCACCGCCATGACGCGACCACGCTTCTCGTCTGGAGTTACCAGCGGAACGAGCGAGCCGCGAATGTAGACACTCACCATGTCGGCGCCGGCCAACACCATGAGCGAGACGAACGCGAGCCAGTAGTCGTGGGTCAGGCCAAGCACAACGGTGGCGACGCCGAACACGAAGACCGCAAGCAGCAGACCGCGACCAATCTTGTTCTGCAACGGCTTGAAGGAAAGGAAGACGGCCATACCGGCGGCTCCGATTCCTGGTGCCGCGCGCAGAAACCCGTATGCCACGTCGCCAACACCCAGTCGAGTCGTCGCGATCACTGGCAGCAGTGCCACTGCGCCCCCGAACAACACGGCAAAGAGATCCAGCCCGATAGCAGCGAAGAGAATCGGGGTACGGCGCACGAAGAGGAGACCCTCGATGGCACTGCGGAAAGTCGGCTTTTCATCGGGGTCGGGACGCGCTGGCTGGCGCAGGAACTGCAGCCGGGCAATCTTGACACCGGCGATGATGACCAACACCGTCGACGCAAAGTAGGCCGCCGCCGGATCCCATGCGAATAGCAGGCCCGACAGCGCTGGGCCCAGGATGGTGGCACCCGTCCAGGTGGCGGAGTACATCGCGATCACCTGCGGTATGCCGCCATCCGGTGCAACCATCGGTGGCATCGGCCGAGTGGCCGGCGCGAGAAAGGCGCGCGCGATGCCGTACGCAAATGCGATGAAGAACAGTGGTCGCACTTCGGTGGGGTCAGTGGTGGCGTACCAGGTGAGCGCGATACCGCAGGCAACTTCGCCACCAATGGCGATAATCGCGATCCGCTTGCGGTCGAAGCGATCGGCGACGGTGCCCGTCACCAAGACCAGCAACGCTGCCGGTAGAAACTCGCAGAGACCGATCCAGCCCAGGTCTGCTGCTCTGCCACTGATGCTGTATGCCTGTAGCCCCAGCGCAGCGGCCTGTAGGGAGACGCCGGTGAACAGCACACCGTTGGAGATGAGCAGCGCCCGCACTCCGCCGAAGCGGAGCACCTGTGTGGTGGTCATGGGGGTGGGGGAAACAAGTTCAGGAGTCGACACAGCTCTTCTCAAGCTACTGACCAAGTGCTACACAGGCACGATGAGTTCACTCGCAGATGACACCCGTTGGCTCGATGCAACCGATCAGGCCGCCCTCGTCGAGCGTGGTGACGCCACCGCCCTGGAACTACTGGACGCGGCGATTGAACGTATCGAGGCAATCGACCCCGCTCTCAACGCCGTGATCATCCGCTGGTTCGACGAGGCTCGCGCCACCGCTGCCGGTCCTCTGCCCGCCGGACCGTTCCGCGGCGTGCCGACCCTGTTGAAGGACCTGTGGGCGCACTATGCCGGCCAGCCTCTGACCAACGGCAACCAGGCGTTGAAAGACACGATGCCGATCTCGGCCACCGACACCACGTTGGTCGGCCGCTACCGCGCCGCCGGGTTCGTGATCGCCGGGCGCACCAACAGCCCCGAGTTCGGCAGCCTGCCGTGCACCGAGCCAACGGCGTGGGGCACAACACGCAATCCGTGGAATACCGACCATTCGCCCGGTGGTTCCAGCGGCGGCGCCGGCGCGGCGGTCGCTTCGGGCATGGTGCCCATTGCCCACGCCAGCGACGGCGGCGGCAGTATCCGCATTCCTGCGTCGGCCTGCGGGCTGGTCGGCCTGAAGCCCACGCAAGGCCGGATCACCCTCGGCCCATACCGCGACGAGAGCAACCTGGGTGTCGAGTTGTGCGTCAGCCGCAGTCTCCGCGACACCGCCGCCGTGCTGGACGCCGTACGCGGGCCCGGCGTTGGCGACACCGTGATTGCCGCCCCGCCGGCGAGGCCGTACCTCCAAGAGTTGGGAGTCGACCCTGGACGACTGCGCATAGGCCTGCTGGACCATCACCCGTTCGGTGGCCCGGTGCACGAACAGTGTGCGCTCGCCGCGCGCAATGCCGCGACGCTGCTGGAATCGCTGGGGCACCACGTTGAGCCTGGCTTTCCAGCCGCGATGGCCGACCGTGAGTTTGGCCGTCGGTTCAGCGCACTGTGGAGCACCAACATGGGCGTCGGTCTCGCCCGCATCGCGGTTCAGTTGGGTCGCGATCTCGTCGCTGGGGATGTCGAGCCCGTCAACCAGGCGCAGGCCGACTTCGCACGCAGCGTCAGCGGCGTGGACTTCGCGATGGCACAGGCAGCCACCGTCGACTTCCGCCGCGCCGTCCAACAGTGGTGGGCCGACGGCTGGGACCTGCTGCTGACGCCGACGTTGGGCGAGCCGCCCGTCGAGATCGGCACCTTCGCCAACAACCCTGAGAGCCCAATGGCGCCGATGGCTCGCGCTGCCGCCTATGTGCCGTTTACACCGGCGTTCAATGCCAGCGGCCAGCCGGCAATCAGTTTGCCCCTGCACTGGACCCCAGCGGGGCTACCCGTCGGCGTGCAACTGGTGGCCGCGTATGGTCGCGAGGATCTGCTCTTCCAAGTTGCGGCACAGCTCGAAACTGCTCAGCCCTGGGCACACCGCCGCCCCAACATCTGACACTGCGGACCCCGGCGCCAGGCAACCCCTAGTCCTTGCGCAGCCTGGCTTCAATCTCGCCGACCGGTAACGGCACCTCAATGCCCCATCGAACCATTGCTTCCTCGACGCGCCTGATCACCGTCTCCAGCACTGCGATGCGGCCATAGCGTTTCTGCTCGCCGCCGATGATGTCCCACGGCGCCACCTTGTGTTCGGTTCGTAAGAACATCTCCTCGGCAGCAGCGTCGTAGAGCCGGTTCTTCTCGCGGTTGCGCCAGTCCTCGTCGGTCAGTTTCCAACGCTTCAATGGGTCGGCTGCGCGACCCTCGAAGCGACGCAGTTGCTCGTCGTCGGTGACGTGCATCCAGAACTTCACCAAGATCACGCTCTCGTTGCAGAGCGACTCCTCGAAGTCGACAATGGCTTTATACGCTCGCCGCCATTCGACCCGATCGGCGAAGCCTTCCACGCGCTCGACCAATACCCGGCCGTACCAGCTGCGGTCGAACACGGCCATCTCACCAAGGCCGGGAAGCTCGCGGTAGAAGCGCCAAAGAAAGTGTTGGTTCTTCTCCTCCAGCGTCGGCTTGGCGTACGACACAACCGTGTAGTGCCGTGGGTCGAGGTGGCCAACGAGCGCCTTGATTGCGCCACCCTTCCCCGAAGCGTCCGGGCCCTCCATCACGATCAGCAGACCGGGCCCGAGGGTGCCGGAACCCATCAGCCCACCGAGGTGCAGGCGGAGTTGAGAGAGCCGGCGCTGCCCCTGGGTGAGCCGCTTCTCGTACTCATCGCGATCGAGACGGTTTGACATGTCGAGCTTGTCGAGGATGCCCATGGCGCTGCACCCTAATGCGCAAGCACGCCAAGGCCGTGTCCGCTCGCAGCACCTCGTCCAGCCATCGAGATGGCAACATCATGGCGATCGCGTGTCGTTCACTTCAGTTTGAAGAATTGTTTCCGAAAAGTGATCCATGATGCGATTTGAAACGTCTCTACTTACATGAACACGTTGCACACCCACATCCACCACAACGGCGATGCCAGTCGCTTCGACTGGGCTGGCCAGATCAAACTGGCAATCGTCCTCAGCGTCGTCGCCGCCATCGCCGCCGTTGCATTGGCCGGGCGCGTCGCTGAGCCGGTACTCATCGTTGGCGTCATCATCGTCGCGTCGATTGCCGGTTGGGCTCGAGTGCAACCCGCACCGCAACCAGTCCGCATTCCGGTCCGCCACCGCTAGTCCGCAACCTCGTGTGGCACGATGCGACCCATGAAGGTTCGCATCGGGTTTGGGTTCGGGGTACGCACGAAGCTGAACGACAGCGGCTTCGGCGAGGTCGTCGACGCGCTCGAGGAGCTGCGTTTCGACAGCTTGTGGCTGAGCGAACGAATCGGTGGCGAGGCACCCGATCCGCTGGTGGCACTCTCGTACGCGGCTGGCCGCACGCGGCGTTTGAAGTTCGGCATGTCGGTGATGGTGCTACCGGGCCGAAACCCGATCGTGCTCGCCAAGGAACTCGCCACCCTCGACCGACTTTCCGGTGGTCGGCTGCTGCCCGCCTTCGGGCTCGGCGTCGCCGACCCGCACGAGCAGCAGGCCTTCGGTGTGGAGCGCGGCGCTCGCGCCAAGATCTTCGATGAGGCAATGCAGGTGCTGCGCGGGTGTTGGGCAGCCGGCCCGCTGACGCACCACGGCGAGTACTTCCACTACGACGCGCTGCAGGTACTGCCCAAGCCTCTGCAGCAACACGTCGATGTCTGGCTGGGTGGCATTGCACCGTCCGAGCTACGCCGCGTTGGCCGACTGGCAGACGGGTGGCTGCCCAGCTTTGTGACCCCAGACGACGCGGCACGCGGCCGCCAAGCCATTGAGGTCACGTGCGCCGAGCACGGTCGCTCGATCGAGGACGACCACTACGGCGCGCTGATCCCGTATGCGACCGGTCCGATTCCAGACGTCGTGCTCGCAGGACTGGCCAAACGCCGCCCCGACCTCGCCGACCCGGGCGTACTGATCCCCACTGGGTGGGACGCACTGATCGACACGATCGATCGCTTCGTGGCTGTCGGCACCAGCAAGTTCGTGGTGCTGCCGATCGTCGAGCCAAGCTCGCCTCACGAGTGGGTGCGACACTTGGAGCAAGCCGCCCCCATCGTGCTCGCCCGCCAGACATGACTATTGAACGGCAGCGCTGCTGACGGTGACGTAGGGGCGGTCCATGAGCGCCAGCGCCTCGCTGGCCGGCACTGGGCGCGAGAAGAGGTAGCCCTGCACGGTGTCGCAGCCCAGCCGGCGAAGATCGGCGAAGACCGCGTCGGTCTCCACTCCCTCGGCAACCACCGTCAGCCCGAGCTGGTGTCCCAACTCGATCACAGATGCCACGATGGCGCGATCTTCGGGGCTACGTTCCATGGCCACGACGAAACCCCGATCAATTTTCAGCTCGCTGACTGGCAGGTGCCCGAGCGACCCGAGCGATGTGTAGCCCTGGCCGAAGTCGTCGAGGCTCACCTTCACGCCAGCCGCGTTCAGCTCCTCCAGCAGCGCCGTTGCCCGAATTGGGTCGGTGGCGAACGAGGTCTCCGTCAGCTCCAGGACCAGCTGCGAGGCCTTCACGCGGTTGGCCGCGAGCCGGTTCAAGATCCAGCCGGGAAGGTCATCGCGCAAGTTGCGCGCCGAAATATTGACTGCGACCGACAAACCGGGCCGCACCAGCGACCACTCTGCGAGTTGCGCCAACGCTGAGTTGACCACCCACTGCGTCAGCGGCCCGATCAGTCCGGTGCTCTCCGCGATCGGAATGAAGTCGTTCGGCGGCACCAGGCCACGTACAGGATGCATCCAGCGCACCAACGCCTCGAACGCAACAACCTGTCCGGTCTGGGCGTCGACCTTTGGCTGATAGTGCAGGACGAGCTCATCCGCCGAGATCGCCCGCCGCAGTTCAGCGATGAGACCCAGCCGCTGCGGGTCGAACTCGTCAATACCCGGGTGGTACCGCACGATCGCCGAACGGGCGGTCTTTGCCGCATACAGCGCAAGATCCGCTCGCCGCAGCAGTGCCTCGGGCGTCTCTGCATCGTCGGGCCATATGGCGTAGCCCATGCTGGCCTCGGCAGAGACAGCGACGCCCGCAAGTTCGGCCTCCTGACCGAGCGCTTCTTGCAGCCGCCGCAGAATTCCCTCCACAGAGTCCGCCGTGGCACCGGGCAACACGATGCCAAACTCGTCGCCGCCGAGTCGGGCCACGGTGTCACCCGGCCGCACAGTGGCGGTCAGCCGTTCAGCGACGATGCGCAGAAACTCATCACCGTTGCGATGACCAAGAGTGTCATTGATTTCCTTGAAGCGGTCGAGATCGACCACCACCAACGCCACATCGGTCCCCAGGCGTCCGGCGGAGGCCAATGCGGCCGACACACGATCGGCGTGCAGCGCACGATTGGGCAGGCCCGTCAGCGTGTCGTGCAGCGCCATGAACTCGGTCCGCTTGCTCTGTCGCCGAATTCGACGAGCCACCGATGCCAGAATCACCCCGAGCATCAGCCAGACGGAGCCCAAGCCACCGATGATCGAAGGGCGCAGGCGAGCCAACGACAGTCGACGCTGAGCAGCGATTTGTTCGTAGGGCACCGCAATTTCAACGACCCAACCACTCGCTCAGGCTGGCCCACTGGGTGGACGGAGATCATCGAGACGATCGCTGCCGGGCCTTCGCCGGCAGCCGTCTGGCCGCCGGCAAGATCGTCCACCGTTGTCAAAGTGGACACCAACCCTCGAGTGGCCGCGATCTGCACACCCGTGTCGCCGATCGAGGAACCTGCGGTCGAGTCGGGCCGAGCAGCATCGAACACCACCCGCCCATTGAGGTCGAACAGGCGAACCAACAGCACGCGATCTTGACCGAGCAGGCTGCCCGTGCTGAGTGCGAACATGTCCCGTTCCTCGCGAGTCAGACCGACGCTGAGCGGTTGGCCCTGCAGGAACGGTTCAATCGCTGACTCTGCGATTACCCGCGATTGCAGCTCGCCCACGCGCAGCGCCGCGGCATCGACTTCCGCGGCGAATCGGTGCGACAACATCAGCCCGATCCACACGACCGGGATCAGGGTCGCGACGGCATACGCAACAAAACGCCAAAGGCCCCGCCACCGATTCCAGTCCATACCGATTTCGTATCGGCCCGCGGAGGGCGACCTTGAGGAATTTCAGACGAAATCCGTCCGGTTTGTTGACTTCAGGAATGTTGCACAAAGCCACCGATGCGCTGCTCGCGGCGTCGCTGAGTGACTACGCTTTAGACGATTTCTGCAACGGGAATGGAGGCGACATGTTGTTGAGTAATCTCATCGTCACGACGACATCGCGCCGAGCGCGATGACCGTTCCCGAACCACGGGTTGTGGCCAGAATTTTCGCGCTGGCCACCGTCGTCGCCACCGCATGCGTAGCAGCAACATTGCTGCTACCTGACCTGACGTTCAGTACCCGTCCGGCACCGTGGTGGGTACTCCCACTGGTGGCTATCGCCTTCGGCGTCGCTGAGAAGACGGTGTTCCACTTCGAGTTCCGCCGCGAGGCAATCTCCTTCTCGCTGTCGGAGGTGCCAACCGCCTTCGCGCTGGTGTACCTAGCGCCCGGCCCCGCCATCGCGGCCCGCATCATCGGCAGCCTTGCGGTCATCTCCTTCCAATGGCGCAGTCGCTACTTCAAGCTCATCTTCAACGCCGCCGTCTTCGCGTTGGAAATGGCCATCGCCTATCAGGTCGTGCGTTTCGCGGTGGGTCGCTGGCCAGGCTCCGGCGTCGCGCTGCTGGTCGCACTCGTTCCAGCTGCGGCGCTGGCCACGATTACCGGTTCGCTGCTCATCACCATCGCGATTGCGCTGGTCGAGGGCAACGTTCGCGAACGACTGGCGGGCGAGCTGCGCCTGTCTGCTCGGATGGCGCCGGTCAACGCACTTGTTGCCGCTGCAGTGGTAGCACCGACGCTGATCTCGCCGTGGCTCGTTCTGCTGTCGGCAACCCCATTGATTGCCTTCTGGGGCCTCATGCAGAGCTACGGGCGGCTCGAGCAACGGTTCCGCGATCTCGACGATCTGCATGGGTTCGTCGGTCGGGTCGGTCACTCGCTGAACCTCAATGACGTGGCGACAGCCGCCGTCAACGACATTGCCAACCTGTTGCGTGTTCAGCGGGCGGCGGTCATTGTGTTCGGGTCCGACCATCGCCTTCGGGCAAGCGTCGGTACGGAACTGCCCGAACTTCCGGAGTCAGCGGACGACATACGATGGGTCGACGTGTTGTGTCTGCGACGCTCGCAACTCCTCAGCGTCGCTGATTGCTCGGCGCTGGGGTTCACCGGCCTTGCCGAGATCGGCGGCGCGCTGTGCGCTCCGGTCCGCGACGGCGAGAGCGTTGTCGGTTTCATCGTCGTCGCCGAGCGTGTCGGCGCTCAGGGCCACTTCCGGTCGACCGACATCGAACGGCTACAGACACTCTCCGAGCAGATCGCGCCGAACCTGCGCAAGGCCTTGCTGCACCACCGCCTCGAGTTCGAAGCACGTCACGACGCGCTCACTGGCCTTCCCAATCGTTCGTCGTTCGAGCGCATTGTGGAGTCCGAGCTGGCCATCGATCGCACCAGCGCGGCAGACGAAGTTGCCGTTGTCATGATGATGGACCTTGACCGGTTCAAGGAAGTGAACGACACGCTGGGCCACCACGCTGGCGACGTCGTGCTCAACAACTTCGCTCAGCGGATCAAGGGTCTGCTCGGGCCCAACGATGTGCTCGCCCGCCTGGCCGGCGACGAGTTCGCGCTGCTTGCCTTCCGTGACCTGGAAGCCATCCACCAGATGGCAGAGCAATTGGTCGACGAAGCGCGCCAGCCGATCCTCATCGATGGGTTGGACGTGGTGGTCACGATGAGTATCGGTGTTGCCCCGGTCATCGGCGATGTCCGCGATGCCAGCACGCTGCTGCGCCAAGCCGACATCGCGATGTACACCGCCAAGAGCCGCCACACTGGCTACGAGGTGTACAGCCCGGAGATCGATCGCCGCACGCCCGCTCGTCTCTCGATGTTGGGCGACCTGCGGAACGCGCTCGAGCGGCTGGATCTACAGGTCTTTTTGCAGCCCAAAGTCGACTTGGCCAGCGGCACCGTCATCGGAGTGGAGGCGTTGGCTCGCTGGGCTCACCCTCGTCGCGGCTGGGTATCGCCCGAAGACTTCGTTCCGTTGGCCGAGGAGACCGGCCTGATCAAACAGCTCACCGATCAGGTGCTGGAAGAGTCGGTGGCACAGTTGCAGCGCCTACGAGGTTTGGGTCACCACCTCGGTCTGGCCGTCAACCTCTCCACGCACGACCTTCTCGACGAACTGCTGCCCGAGCGAGTGATGCGCCACCTCGACCGCCACGATGTCGATCCGACCTTGTTGACGTTGGAGATCACCGAGTCATCGCTGCTCATTGATGCACCCCGCGCTCGCAACACCATCAACCGCCTCAACCAGCACGGCATTCGGCTGTCGGTTGACGACTTCGGTACCGGCTACTCATCGCTCAGCTACCTGCGGCATCTGCCGGTCAGCGAGCTGAAGATTGACCGCAGCTTCGTTGCGAATGTGTTGTTCGAAGAGCAGGACGAAGTCATCGTGCGTTCCATCATCGACCTCGGCCACAACCTAGGAATGCAGGTGGTCGCTGAAGGTGTGGAGACCGACGAGGTGCTCAATCGTCTGAAGGGTTTCGATTGCGACGTGGCGCAGGGCTTCGGTATCTGCCGGCCGGTGCCGCTCGACAGTTTCGTCGCCTGGCTCACCAGCACCCACTATCCCAGCCGTCGACGCGACCCGCTGCGTCCGGGTCAATGGTTCGACGGGCCAGTTGATCCGGCTGCGCCGGGCCAGCGCGCCACCGATCTCTAGATCGGTCACTTCGTCCTTCACGCAACGCGTCGGTCGAGCAACTGCTCGACCCCGGTCCGCTAATGGCATGTTCCGCCGCCCAAGGGCGGGTAAACACCACCGTTGTGTCACGTTGGCCCGCCCATGGGCGGGGAAGGGTGACGTTCGCCCGGGCCTCTCGCAGCCCCAAGAGCCCTGACGCGAAAGAACCCCTGGCTGGAGGCTTACAGCCTCGCACCAGGGGTTCCTACTTGGCAGCCCCAACGGGATTCGAACCCGTGCCGCCACCTTGAGAGGGTG
>JAYUCY010000033.1:0-55245 GCA_043740085.1 Ilumatobacteraceae bacterium | reverse complement strand
GGCGAGCGGCTTCCGCCACGGCGGCACTGTCGCGCTGCAGCAGCTTCACGGTGTTCTCGCCGGTGGTGGCTTCGATGCGGCGCAGGTTGCTGCCGATGCTGCTTTCGTTGGTCACCTTGATGGTGCCGATGTCGCCCGCGGCACGCACGTGCGTGCCGCCGCACAGCTCGATAGAACTACCGACTTCAAGCACCCGGACGACGTCGCCGTACTTGTCGCCGAAGAAGGCAATTGCGCCCAGCGCAGTTGCTTCGTCCTTGGTGGTCTCGTAGGCACGGGCCGGAGCGTTGGCCAGCGTCTCGCTGTTGGCAATGTCTTCGATCTGGCGAATCTCGTCGGCCGTCACGGCCTCATAGTGGCTGAAGTCGAACCGCAGTCGCTCGGGCCCCACCAGCGAGCCGGCCTGCTTCACGTGCTCGCCCAACACCTTGCGCAGGGCATGGTGGAGCAGGTGGGTACCGGTGTGGTTGCGACGAATCGCGTTGCGACGAGCAACGTCAATTGCCGCGGTCGCGCTGTCGCCAACCAAAATTTCACCGCTGTCGATGCGGGCGATGTGGCGACGCAGGCCAGGCAGCGCGTAGGTGGTATCGAGCACCTGAGCGATTCCGCCGTCGGTGCGGATGGTGCCGGTGTCGCCTACTTGGCCGCCGGCCTCGGCGTAGAAAGGTGTGCGGTCAAGGAAGATCTCAACAGTTTCGGTGCCGTCCTCCAGCGTGTCGCCCGGTAGCACGGCCACTACGGTCGACTGCGATGTCTCGTCGCTGTACCCAACGAAGTCGGTGATGCCGTGCTGCTCGACCACGTCGCGATAGCCATCCAGGCGAGCGTCGTCGGTCGCAGTCCCCTTACGGCCAGCTTTGGCCCGCTCGCGCTGGACCTTCATCTCGACTTCGAAACCAGCGTTGTCGACTATCACACCGCGCTCGCCGGCAATCTCCTGTGTCAGTTCCAGCGGGAAGCCGTAGGTGTCGTGCAGCAGGAAGGCGGTGCTACCGGGCAGCGAGTCGGTGTGCGTGGTGAGCTCGTCCTCAAGGATGACCAACCCGGTCTTCAGCGTCTGACGGAAGCGCTCTTCCTCGCGAGTCAGCACGTTGGTGATGAAGTCGCGGTTGGTTTCCACGTCGGGGTAGGCGTTGCCCATCACGTCGACGGCGGTGTTGACCAACGTGGGCATGACCAGCTTTTCGGTGCCCAACAGGTAGGCGTAACGGACAGCGCGACGGATGATGCGGCGCAGCACATACCCGCGATTTTCATTGCTGGGAAACACGCCGTCGCTGACCAGCATCGCGGCAGACCGTGCGTGCTCGGCCAGCACGCGCATCGCGAAACTGTCGCGGTCGTCGTAATCTCCGGCGCGATAACTGCGGCCGGTGAGGCTGCAAGCCTGGTCGATGAGCGGCTGCATGAGGGTGGTTTCCCACACAGCATCCACGCCCTGCAGCAGACACAGCATGCGCTCGAGGCCAAGACCGGTGTCGATGGAGGGCTTGGGCAGCAGCGTGCGGCTGCCATCGGGCGCCTGGTTGTACTGCATGAACACCAGGTTCCAGAACTCCATATATCGGTCGCCATGGGTGTCGAGTAGCGGGCCACCCTCGGGCCCGAACGAGGGCCCACGGTCGATGTGGATCTCGCTACACGGGCCGCACGGGCCGGTGTCGCCCATTTGCCAAAAGTTGTCCTTGTCGCCCAGGCGCTGAATGCGGTTCATCGGCACGCCAACCTGCTCGTGCCAGATGGCTTCGGCCTCGTCGTCACTCTCGTGGACGGTGATCCACAGGCGGTCGCCATCAAGGCCGAAGGTCTCGGTTGTCAGCTCCCAGCTCCACGGGATGATCTCGTTCTTGAAGTAGTCGCCGAAGCTGAAGTTGCCCAGCATCTCGAAGAACACGAGGTGGCGCTTGGTTCGGCCGACGTCGTCGAGGTCGTTGTGCTTGCCACCGGCGCGGGCGCACTTCTGCGAGCTGACCGCGCGGCTGTAGGGCGGCACTTCGTCGCCGACGAAGTACGGCTTGAACGGCACCATGCCCGCCACCGTGAACAGCACCGTCGGGTCGTGCGGGATCAGGCTGGCCGAGGGGACGACTGCGTGACCCTTTCCTGCGAAGTAGTCCAGGAAGGCGGTGCGAAGCTGATCGGCGGTTTGTGGTGGCGTACCCATGGTTCGCCAAGCCTACCGAGCACGCTGTTTCCGGCACATGTGTATCGAAGGGCCGTGTAGCGGACGACCGTGAGTTGCTAGCGTCGCCGGTCGTGCCGCTGGACACTCATGAATGGATCAGTTTCGAAGACGACCACACTCGCCGCACGTGGGTGTTCGATGCCACGTTTCTGCGCAGTCGATGGAGCTGCATTTTCGGTAACGGCTGTCAAGGCGTGCTGGATGAGGACGCTACGGAGTTGTCGCAGGGGTGCTGCAGCTACGGCGCGCACTTCATCGACGACGCCGATGTGCAGACGGTTGTCGAGTCGTCGGCTCGGCTGAGCAAGCGTCACTGGCAATACAAGAAGAAGGGCAAGGCCGGCGGCATCTTCGATGTCGTGGACGGAGTGACCACTACCCGCCTCGTCGACGACGCATGCATCTTCCTCAACCGACCAGGTTTCGAAGGCGGCACCGGCTGCGCGTTTCACATCGCCGCACTTGAGGTCGGCGAGCGACCGATGGATTGGAAACCCGACGTGTGTTGGCAGCTACCACTGCGCCTGGAGGAGACCACCGACGATCACGGCCACGTGACGTCAACACTTCGCGAGTGGAAGCGACGCGACTGGGGCCCCGGCGGTGCCGATTTCCACTGGTGGTGCACGGAGACCGACGAAGCCTTCGTTGGTGGCGTACCCACATATCAGTACCTGCGCGACGAGATCATCGAGATGGTCGGCGCCGAGGCGCACGACCAAATGGTCGAGTTGCTAGAGCGCCCCACATGGACTCCGCTCCCCCACCCCGCCACACGCCATTAGCACAAGGCTGGTCAGCGCTGGCCGTCTGTGTCAACGGCATAGACGGGGGTTTCGGACTGTGGTGCCGCGAGACTGAGGGTCAGCTGGACTTTTTGTTGGACTTGCGGCGCTCTTCGAGGCCGAGGTGGCGCTTGCGAATGCGAATGTACTTCGGCGTGACCTCCACCAGTTCGTCGCCAGTGATCCACTCGATCGCGGTCTCGAGCGTGTGAATCTTCGGAGCCGGCAGCTTCACCGCGTCGTCGTGGCTGTGCGTACGGATGTTGTTCTTTTCCTTGGCACGCACAGCGTTGATGACCATTTCGTCTTCACGCGAGCACTCGCCAACGACCATGCCTTCGTAGACGGTCTCGCCGGGGTGCACGAAGAAGCCGCCGCTGAGCTGCAGCTTGTCGAGCGCGTAACCGGTGGTGACGCCCATACGGTCCGACACCATGGCGCCGCCACGGCTGTCGGGCATCTCACCCGCCCACGGCATCCAGCCCATGTGGTGCTGGTGGAGCAGGGCCGTGCCGCGAGTGGCGGTCATCAGCAATGAGCGGAAGCCGATGAGGCCACGGCTGGGGCACTCGAAGGTGACGATGGTGCGGCCGGCGTCGCCGGTGCGCAGGTCGGTGATGCGGCCCTTACGGGGCGCCAGTTCTTGCGTGATGGTGCCGACGTGCTCGTCGGGGACGTCGCAGACGCCACGTTCCTGCGGCTCGAACTTCTTGCCGTTGACTTCCTTGGTGATGACCTCGGGCCGGCTGACCTGTAGCTCGTAGCCCTCACGGCGCATCGATTCGATGAGCACGGCCAACTGCAGCTCGCCACGACCGGCAACTTCGATGACGTCGGGTGTGCCGGTCTCGAACAACTTGATGGAGACGTTGCCCAACAGTTCCTTGTTGAGGCGGTCGACCAGGTGGCGGCTGGTGAGGTACTTGCCATCCTTGCCGGCCAGCGGCGAGGTATTGACGCCGAACGTCATACGCAACACGGGCTCATCAACGACCAGGCGGGGCAGGGCGATGGGATCGATCACAGAAGCGATGGTGTCGCCGATCTCGACTTCGGGGAAACCGGCCACAACGAACAGGTCGCCAGCGCTGAGTTCTTCCACTTCGTTGCGGCTGACGCCTTCGAACGCCATCAGCTGCGAGAGGCGGCGCTTGAGCGGCGGCTGACCCTCGGCGAATTCTTCCTCCAGCAGGGCGACGGTCTCGCCACGCTTCATGACACCGTTGACCACCCGACCGATGGCCAAACGGCCGAGGTAATCGCTGGCGTCGAGCTGGGTGACCATGGCCTGCAACGGCGCATCGATGTCGCCCTCCGGAGCCGGAATGGCCTCCAGAATAGTGTCGAGCAACGGCCCGAGGTCGGCGTCGTCGTCGGGGTAGCCGATGCCCCGCATGGCCTTGCCATCGCGAGCAATGGCCGAAATGATCTCGAAGTCGATGTGTTCGTCGCCAGCATCGAGGTCGATGAACAGCTGATAGACCTCGTCGAGGACTTCGTCAGCACGGGCATCTTGGCGGTCGACCTTATTGATGATGACGATGGCCGGCAGGTTGCGGGCGAGCGCCTTCTGCAGCACATAGCGGGTCTGCGGCAGCGGGCCCTCGGCGGCGTCGACGAGCAGCAGCACACCGTCCACCATCGTGAGAGCACGTTCTACTTCACCACCGAAGTCGGCGTGGCCAGGCGTGTCGACCAGGTTGATCTTGGTGCCCTTCCACGTGATGGAAGCGGCCTTGGCAAGAATGGTGATGCCGCGCTCGCGCTCCTGGTCGTTTGAGTCCATGACTCGATCAACGACAGCCTGGTGAGCAGCGAAGGTGCCGGTGGCACGCAGCAGTGCGTCGACCAGGGTGGTCTTGCCGTGGTCGACGTGAGCGACCAGAGCGACGTTACGAATTTGGGAGGTTTTCAGCGAGGACATACGAGCCAGGGTTCTTGATGAGGACCAGGCTCGGCAGCCGCGCAGTGAGAATCAGTCGTCGGACTCGTCGTCGTCTTCGTCGAAGGTGACACCGTACTTCTCCGCCAACGCGGCGTACTCATCATCTTCAGTGCTTGGACGCTGATCGCTGCCGCCGAACCCCAGATCGAATGCGCTGGGACCAGCCTGCTTGAGTTTCCGTGCTTCTTCGAAGCGACGGTGACGACCCTTCTTCACAGTAGGGCTCCCGAACCTAGAGAGTTGACATTGCGAGTCATCCTATCGGCTGTCTGTTCGATTGAGCGGGACCAGGAAGGTTCTCGGCGCGTATGGTCGCGTTGATGGCCAGCCCACGGCAATCGGCACCTCCCGGGGGTTGGCCCCTCGCTGGACTGACCGAACGTCTTGACCACCTTGCGTGGCTCGGCATCGACGCATTGTGGCTTTCACCCATCTCTCACTCGCCACTGTGGTGCAATGGAAGGGGCCATCATCATGTTGTGTACCGACTCATTGTTGGAAGGCTCCATTGTCACCGGCGAGCTGCCCGCCCGCGTCGCCTTCGTCGCACGCAGAGATGGCACGATGTAGCCCATGGGTCGTGTAGTTGCTGTTCTCAATCAGAAGGGTGGGGTGGGCAAAACCACCGTCACCCTGGGTCTCGCCTCCGCCGCGGCTGTTGCCGGGCACCGTGTGCTGGTGGTCGATCTCGACCCGCAGGCATCCAGTACCTGGGTGCTGGGTATCGATCCAGCGACTGTCGAGGTGTCGTCGGCCGACGTGCTCAGTCGCACTCCGGCCAGCAAGGCAATGGTGCCCTCTGCATGGGGCGGCGAAGTATGGGTCATCCCTGCCTCGCCGAAGCTGCTCAGCCGCGACCACGGCGGCAACCCGACTCGGTTGCGCGATGCTCTCGCCGAGGTCAAGGATCAGTTCCACGCAGTCATCATCGACTGCCCACCGTCGCTCGGTTCGCTGAGCGCCAGTGGCCTGTCGGCTGCCAGTCACGCGGTGATCGTGGTCGAGCCGTCCGCACTTGGTCTGCGTGGCATTGGCGCCGTGGCCGATCTTGTCGACGAGGTGTGGGATGCACACAACCCCGACCTCGAACTGTCCGGTGTCATCGTGAACAAGGTGCCCGCTGTCAGCAGTGAAGCCGACCGGCGCTACGAGGAACTGGCTCGCATTGTCGGCAAGCGCGCTATCTGGCAGCCGGTCATCCCCCAGCGGGTGATTGTCAATCAGGCCATCGGCGACCGCCGCCCGATCCACACCTATGGCATGCGCAGCGCTGAGGTCTCGGAAGCCTTCGACAAGTTGTGGGCGAAGCTGCGACGAATCACCAAGCCGTAGCTACAGCTCGGCGATCAGCGACTCGTCGTCTCGCGCGATGTCAGCGTCGGGTTCGATAGCGACCGACTGATCAACCTCCGGCTCAACCCTGTTCGGCGTTGCCTTTTCCGGCGGTGACACTTCTATCAGGCTCAGCCCGCCGCGGCCGTCGAAGGTCAGCGCCGCGCGACCGGCAACGAGTTTGCGAATGCCTTCACCGAGGAACTCACCGCGCCACCCTGTTGCCAGGCGAGCATCGGCGTCGCCGCGTAGGAACGCGACAAGATCGTTGCGGGTCGCGAGCAACGCGGTGTCGATGCGTCGTTGCCGCGCCACTTCACTGACCCAGGCAGACACCAACGTGACTGCCGGGCGCAGGCCGCGGTCGAGCTCCTCACCGTCACCTGGGGGCATGGACGCCTCACTGGCCTTGCCCTCCTCGACAGCGGCAAGAATCTCCTTGGCGATGACGCCACGGGTATGCCGATCATCCACGCCTCGGCACTGACTCAGCTCCGTGATTGTCGTCGGCTGCTTCTGCGAGATGCCCAGAATTGCGAGGTCTGGCAGCACCTGACGAACCGGCGAATCAAGCGACATTGCGCGGCGTTCGCGCCAACCCGCCACCGCACGCGCAACTCCACGGGCCCTGGCCTTCAGCGCTCGTACGTCCTTCAAGCGCGTCCATGCCAGATCTGGCTCGGTGCCACTCACGGGGCGAAGGCGGAGTTCCTCGCACGCGTCGGCCACCCACTGCGTGCGGCCGTCGGTGGCCAACTTGGCATCGAGCTTGTCCTGCAGCTCCAGCAGGTACGCAACGTCGCTGGCGGCATAGTCGCGCTGGTCGGAGCTGAGCGGGCGCCGCAACCAGTCGGTCAAGCGGTCGCCCTTAGCCGCGGTGACGCGCAGTTCGCTGTGCAGTAACGACACGAGGGAAGGCGTGCTGTAGCCGAGGAAACCCGCTGCCAGCTGTGTGTCGTACAGGTGCAGCGGCACCGCACCAACTGCGTGGGTCAACACATCGAGGTCTTGCTGGGCGGCGTGCACCACGCACACCGATTCGCTGGCAAAGAGTTCCTTCAACGACGACAGGTCGCATGCCAGCGGATCGATGAGGACGATCTCGCCGGCGCCAGCGATCTGAATCAGCGCCAGTTTCGGGAAGTAGGTGCGCTCGCGATGGAACTCGGTGTCAAGTGCGTAACGGGGCTCGGTGAGCAACCGCTGGACGTATTTCGCGACCTCGTCAGACGAGTCGATCCAGCGATACGTCACAGAGGCTGGCTTCCTACAACGACCGAACGGCCGCTGACAATCCACTCCATCGTGCCGCCGGCCACGTTGCTGGCCTCGACGCCTTGCTGCGCCAAAAACTCGCAGGCCCGCATGCTGCGGCCACCCGACTTACAGATCACATACGTAGGGCCATCGCCGTCAGCAGCTGCCTGGAAAGCCGCGACATTGTCCGCCACGGTGCCCAGCGCCACATGAACGGCACCGGCGACGTGACCACCTTCGTACTCGTCGGTTTCACGAACATCGATCAGTCGTGCGCCTGCGGCCAGCGCCGCTTCCAGTTCTTCCACGCTGACTTCGATGATTGACATAGCGACAAACGCTACTGGGGCAGGTCACCAGGCGCGTTCACGTTGGCCAGATCTTGAGGATTTGCGGGTATTTGGAGGATTTCCAATTGGTCGAGCACGGCAAGCAATCGTCGCTCTCCGCCGGCAAACGCCTCACGCAAGTGGCCCAGCGCACTACGCGACCACAGCGCGCACATTGGTTGCACGCGGTCGGTCACCGCAACTGTCGCGTGCGCTGCACCACCCCCTCTGAGGAGGGCGCACACAGTGTGGACCGTGAGGTACGGCACGTCACACGCAACCACTACAACGGCCGTGTCGCATGCTGCGAGCGCGGTGATCACTCCCCCGACGGGGCCTTCACCGGGATAGGCGTCGGTGACGAACTCGATGCCCAGGGCTTCGAGTGCAGCCCGGTCTCCGCCCACTGCAAACACGGGCTGGCACCCGGCGGCGCGCAGCGCATTCGCCACACGCACCACCATGGCAACCCCGTCAACTTCGACGAGCGCCTTGTCGCGACCCATCCGCCGGCTGGCACCGCCGCACAGAATTGCACCGGCGGACCCTGAAGGCGCGACGTCGCTCAGGCAGCACCACCGGATGGGTCGAGCTGACCGAGGAACAACGCGATTCGTTCAGCTTCGCCGTTCTCGCCGATCGCCGCAGCCATCGCGCCTAAGCCGCGGAGGCAGCCGAGGAAGGGCCGGTTGGTTTCGTCGGCCCACCGCACGTAGCCCGAACCGCGCCAACCGTTGGCGCGCAACGTGTCGAGGCCGCGGTGATAACCAACGCGATAGGCCGAGTACTTCTCGATGGTGTCGGTAGCGACATCGCCAAGCGTGCACCACCCAATGAGCGATCGTGGGTTGCCGGCAACGATGGCAGCGGCCAGTGCCCGCCGGTCGTGCGCGGGCGCCGCCAGCGCCTGCTGCACCGCATGGCGGACCGCCACATCTTCCGCTGGCAGGACAGTGCGGGGTGGCCCCTGAGGGGTCAGCAGAATCGGTTGGTCACTCACCTGGCCACCCTACGGCCTATGGTTCGCGCATGATCGCACTGACCCTGGAATCCGCAAAGACCATCGCCATCGTAGTAGTCGTCGTGTTTGTTGCGCTGTCGGTGATCTCCGCACTGGTGATCAAGAGCATCGTCACCAAACTGATCATGGTGGTGCTCATGGCCTGCCTGGCGTTGGGAGTGTGGACACAGCGAACCAGCCTGCAGGACTGTGCCGATCGCGCACAGGCCAAGGCCGAAGCCGGCGACGTGAGCGGCCTCACCTGCACGTTCTTCGGCACCTCGATAGACGTCGGATAAGTCAGCACCAGGGGACGCCGACCAGCGCCAGCAGCGGGTTGACAACCTGCGCTCGGAAGCGACCGGCGTCGCTGTGAGGGGCATCGTGGCCACAACCCTCGACCACGATCAACCGAGCACCTGCGATGGACTCGGCCACCGTGGCCATGCCCTGCTGGTGGTGCGCGGCGCCGCGGGTGCCGCAGCCAACGACAACCGGCACATGAATCCGATCGGCATGCCACGGCTGGTGCTCACGGAGATCGGCTAACTCGTGCACCAATGCCACACCCTCGGCACGACGGGTCGCCCGCGTCCGTTCTGGCAGAGCCTCCCACCGCTCGAAGCCGATGATGCGACGCATGAAGGCTTCGGCCGCTTCCTGAGGCTGGTCGGCCGCTTTGATCGCCGCGGCGCCAGCCGTCGAACCCGGCCACCACGGCTCCCACGACAGTGGGGTCTCGTAGATCGCGACCCCCGCAACGAGGTGCGGGAACCGCTCCGCAGTCGCCAGCGCGACGTTCCCGCCGTAACTGTGCCCAACGATCACGGCCCGACGACCAGCGATGACCCCGACCAGGTCTGCGACCTGGGCGGTCATGTCGAACGGCCCGTCGTGCGGCGTCGACCGGCCGTATCCGCGACGGTCGTACCTGGCAACGCGGTATTCCGTATCGAGCCGGCGGCTGAGCCGAAGCATGCCAGAGGAACGATCCATCGCACCGTGCACGAGCACGATCAGCGGGTCTGCTGCATCGCCCGCCTCCTCGCGCCAGATCCCTGCGTGACCCGGCTGGCCGGTCATGAGACGCGCACGATACGCAGCACATCCGTGCTGGCGCCGCTGGGCCTGTCCGGTGCTCCAGCCAAAACCAGCACGGTCTGACCAGCCTCGATGTAGCCGCTCTGCAGCGCGCGTTCGACCGCAAACCACACCAGGTCGTCGGTGCTGTGATACGTGCTGACGGCCAACGACCGCACACCCCACGACAGCGCCATCGCTCGGACCGTGCCGGGGTCGGGCGACAAGCTGATCAAAAGCGGGGATGGACGGAAGCGGGCCATGGCCCGCGCCGTGCGACCAGTGGTGGTGCAGCACAGAATCGCCGACGCGCCGGAGTCGGCGGCCGCCATTCCTGCCGCGTGCGTGATGGCCATCGTGATGCGTGCCGGCCCGTCAGGCCATTGTTCGCGTTGCGTTCGCCCGAGCCGCGAGGCCCACTGCTCGTAACTGGCCTCTGCCTCGGCTCGCCCGGCGATGCGGCTCATGGTGCGCACCACACCCACCGGGTCAGCCCCAATTGCGGTCTCCGCCGACAGCATCAGCGCGTCGGTGCCATCGAAAACGGCGTTGGCAATGTCGCTCACCTCGGCGCGTGTCGGTGATGGCGACGTGATCATGCTCTCCATCATCTGCGTCGCCGTGATGACCGGTACCCCCACCTCCACGCAGTGGCGAATGATGCGCTTCTGTAGATGGGGCACGTCCTCCAGCGGACACTCGATACCCAAGTCGCCGCGAGCCACCATGACGGCGTCGGCCTCGGCAGCGATGGACTCCAGCGCGACCACGGCTGGCATGGTTTCGATCTTCGCGACCAGCCGAGTGGTGTACGGCAGGATCGCTTCTCGCACGACACGAAGATCGTGTGCCGCCCGTACGAACGACACCGCCAGGAAGTCGGCCCCTGCCTCGGCCATGGCCTTGCCCAAGACCAAGTCATCCTCGGTCGGCGTCGTCAGTCGCAACCGCTCGGACGGGAGGTGCACACCCGGCCGACCCTGCACCAATCCGCCGGTCAGCACCACGCACTTCACCTCGTGCTCGTCGACGCTCTCCGCTCGCAGCGAGATGGCGCCGTCGCCAAGCACGACGCGATCGCCCGACTGCAGGTCAACGAGCAGCGTCGGATAGTCGACCGTGATCCGATCAATCGTGGAGGGGCCCTCGCCGGGTGTCAGCACCAGCTTTGTCCCTCCGACGAGCAGACCGCCGCCATCGGCGAACTGGCCCGAGCGAACCTTGGGTCCAGGAAGATCAGCGAGGACCGCCACCACCTGCCCCGTGCGCTCGGCAGCCTCCCGCACCGCCTGCATCCGAATGAGATGCGACTCGAGCGTGCCGTGGCTGAGGTTCAGCCGAACGACGTCCACACCGGCTCGGAGCATCTCATCCAGCACCTCCGGCGATTCGCTGGCAGGCCCGAGTGTGGCCACAATCTTCGTTCGAGTATCTGCTTGAGGGGTCATGAGGTGCTTATCTAGTCGGCATGGAATTGATGTTGATACGGCATGGTTTACCAGTACGGCGAGAACTCAGCGAGGGTATCGCTGATCCTGAGCTGGCCGAAGCGGGCCACGAGCAGGCTCGCCACCTCACGTCGTACCTGAGCAATGAGTCGATCGATGCCATCTACGCCAGCCCGCTGCGCCGTGCGTATCAGACGGCCGAGCCACTCGCCGCAGCTCGACAACTGAGCATCACCACCATCGACGACGTCGCTGAGTGGGACCGAAACTCACACACATATGTTCCCGTGGAGGAGCTGAAGGCCAGCAATGACCCGCGCTGGCAGGCCATGATGCGCGGCGATTGGTCGGCTCATGACGAGTCACCTGCCGAGTTCTCAACACGCGTCGTTCCCGCGCTGGAAGCCATCATCGACGCACACTCGGGCCAACGAGTAGCGGTTGTCTGCCACGGGGGCGTCATCAACGCCTACCTCCTGCACGTGCTCGGGCTTCCCGTGGGGCAAGGCTTCTTCTATCCGAACTACACCAGCATTCACCGCATCGCTGCCTCCGCTCGCGGGCACCGCAGCGTGATCACCGTCAACGAGACCTCTCATCTTCGCGGCACGGGCCTCCCGATGGGTCTGATGCAGCACTCATGAACAGCTTGTTGCACGACGCATCCTTGAACGACTTGATTGCGTACCTCGACAGCTCGCCGTCGCCGTGGCACGCAACCGCCAGCGCCGTGCAGCGGTTGACGGCTGCCGGCTTTCAGGAGGTGACCGTTGCTGACCCCTTCGGTGATGTTCCTACGCAGGGCTTCGTCCAGCGTGGTGCAGCGCTCGTCGCATGGCACCACGGGTCGGCTGCCGGGCCGACATCTCCGCTGCGCATCGTTGGGGCACACACCGACTCGCCGTGCCTGAAGGTGAAGCCACGCCCCGACGTTGGCGGCTACGGCTGGAAGCAGCTCGCAGTCGAGGTCTACGGCGGTGCGCTGCTGAACTCGTGGCTGGATCGCGACCTTGGCGTGGCTGGCCGCGTCGAGCTGCGCGACGGCTGGACGACAGTGACGGTCGCCGAACCGATTGCACGCGTCCCACAGCTCGCCATCCACCTTGACCGTGAGGTCAACGAGCGTGGTGTCATCCTGGACAAGCAAGCACACATGGCACCGGTGTGGGGTGTCGGCACAGCTCGCGACGGCGAGTTCGGCGACTGGCTGGCGGGCCGTGCCGAGGTAGCGGCCGCTGACGTCATTGGTTGGGACCTGTGCCTGTTCGACGTCACCAAGGCTGCCGTCCTTGGCGCTGACGCTTCGCTCCTGGCCTCGGGCCGGCTCGACAACCAGGCATCGTGCTGGGCCGCCGTTGCGGCGTTGTGCGCCGCTGGCGACCCGGGGGCCGCGACGTCCGTCGTCGCACTCTTCGACCATGAGGAAGTCGGTTCGGAGAGTGTCAGCGGCGCCGCTGGTCCACTGCTGGAGCACGTCATCGAACGGCTGGCGCTGGCACACGGCGCGGACCGCGGCCAGTACCTCGCCCAGCTCGCGAACAGCTCGTGTATCTCTGCCGACAATGCGCACAGCGTGCACCCGAACTACCCCGAGCGGCACGAGCCCGGTCATCGTCCGCTCGTCAACCAAGGCCCCGCCATCAAGCTCAACAACAATCAGCGCTACGCGACATCGGCAGTCAGCGCAGCGATGTTACAGCGAGTGTTCGAGGCGGCAGAGGTGCCATGGCAGGTCTTCGTCAGTCGCAACAACATTCCGTGCGGCACCACCATCGGGCCGATGACAGCAACACGTTTGGGCATCGACACTGTCGACGTGGGCATCCCACAGCTCAGCATGCACAGCGCTCGCGAGCTCTGCGGTACGCAGGACCCGCCGTGGCTGGCGCAGGCACTGACGGCCTACTTCAACGGCGCCTGACCATTTCCCTCACGACACGCGAGCCTGCGCTGCATCGAACAACCGCTGCAGCTCTGCGTGCAAGTCGGTGGTCAGCTGGCGGGCTGCCGCACGCTGCGTCTTTGGCGAATCTGTCGCCGGCATCGTGAGCGGCGCACCAACTATCACGTGCATCTTGCGTGGGTAAATCATCTTCGCGCCCTTCGGCATTGCCCGCTCAGACCCGCCGATGCCGACTGGAATGATCGGCACACCGGTCTTCATTGCCACGTAGGCCGCGCCCTCAAAGAGCGGCTGCACGACGAGGCCGCTCTTGCGCTCGCCCTCGGGGAAGAGCACCAGCGGCTCGCCGCCTTCGATGACGGCGATGCAACGGCGCAGCGCCTCACGGTCGGCGCTGCCGCGGCTGACCGGGAAACCCCCGAGCGCGGTGAGCAATCTGCCGAAGTGGCGATTGCTCCACCACTTGTCGGCGCCCATGAACCGCATTCGTTTGCGGTAGACGCCCGACGCCACCGGCGTGTCGATGATGCTGCGATGGGTGGGCGCAAGGATGAAGGGTCCGCTCGCGGGAAAGTTCTCGCGACCTTCGATACTCATTCGACACCACACTCGACAGAACACGGTGACGATGGTTCGAACGGTGTGATAAGCGATCTTGTCCGGCACCGATTGGCCGGCAAACTCGGTGGAGATCTTGGTCACTCCGCGGCAGGCCCTTTCGACATCAGTTCAGCAATGTGAGCGAGCACCTCGTCGATGCTCGACCCCGTGGTGTCTACCACGACTGAACCATCCGCGAATGTGAGTGGACTGTCGGCGCGGTTGCTGTCGTAGTGATCGCGAGCCGCAATGGTGGCCTCGATCTCGTCGACATCGCCTCCCGCTTCCGCAACCCGACGCTGCGCGCGCGTGCGTGGCGAAGCGGTGAGGTACAGCTTCAGCTCGGCATCCGGAAACACCACCGACCCGATGTCGCGACCCTCAATTACTCCGCCACCGTGCTCTGCGGCCCACTGCTGCTGGCGCGCCCGCATCTCCGCGCGCACCTCGCTGTTGGCGGCGACCTTGCTGACCGCGGCCGTCACCGCGGGCGTGCGGATGGCCGCCGTCGCATCGATGCCATCCACGACCACGCCACCCTCGCTCACCTCCAGAGTTGCCGCACGGGCCAGTGACCCAATCGTTGCAGCGTCATCGAGCGAGATATCCCGTTGCATCGCAGCGAAGGTGATGGCGCGGTACATCGCCCCTGTGTCGAGATACTGCAGACCCAGCCGAGCGGCGAGCGCTCGCGCGATGGTGCTCTTGCCGGCCCCGGCGGGGCCATCGATGGCGATGATGCGCACTACCAGTTCGTCCCCTGCGGCAGGCCCTCGCTGTAGCCGGCGGCACTCTGTACGCCCACGACGGCACGCTCGGCGAACTCGGGAATTGTGGCGGCACCCGCATATGTGCACGCCGAGCGCACACCGGCAACGATGACGTCGATGATGTCCTCCACGCCAGGGCGAGCTTGGTCGAGGTACATCCGCGACGTGCTGATCCCTTCTTCAAACAGTTCTTTGCGAGCCCGTTCGAAGCCGGTCTCGCTACGGTTGCGAATCTTGACGGCGCGGTTACTCGCCATGCCGAAGCTTTCCTTGTAGAGCCGGCCATCGGGATCGCGCAGCGTGTCGGCTGCCGACTCGTAAGTGCCCGCCAGCCAGGAACCGAACATCACGTTCGCGGCACCGGCGGCGAGCGCCAGCGCAACGTCGCGCGGGTGTCGCACCCCACCGTCGGCCCAAATTACCTTGCCGTGCTTGGCAGCTTCGGTTGCACAATCGTGCACCGCGCTGAACTGTGGGCGACCGACACCGGTCATCATGCGAGTGGTGCACATGGCACCCGGCCCGACGCCAACCTTGACGATGTCGGCACCAGCGTTGATCAGGTCGCGGGTACCGCCGGTGGTCACAACGTTGCCGGCCACGATGGGGACATCCGGCGCCACCGCACGGACCTCTTCGATAGCCCGAAGGGTACGCGTCTGGTGACCGTGCGCGGTGTCGATCACCAGCACGTCGGCGCCGTAGGAGAGCAACGCCTCGGCCTTCGTCGCGGGGTCGCCGTTGATTCCAACAGCGGCAGCCACGAGAAGGCGCTGCTGGCTATCGACGGCTGGGTTATAGATCGTGCTGCGCAACGCACCTGTACGGGTGGCGCAACCGATCAGCCGACCATCGCCATCAACAACGGGCGCGACCGACAGGCGCTGACCGCTGAGCCTGTCGTAGATCTCGGCAGGAGCGGTGCCGTCCTCCAGCACCACCAGCTCGCGGCTCATCACATTCTTCAACTGCGTGAAGCGGTCGTAGCCGGCCGCGTCGTGCTCGGTGAAGATGCCTTCCGGTCGGCCGTCTTCATCGACGATCACGACGGCTCCGTGGGCCCGCTTGTGGATCAAACCCAGTGCGTCGCCAACAGTGTGCGTCGGGCTGAGCGTGATGGGTGTGTCGTACACCAGGTGCCGCGACTTCACGTACGCAATCACCGACTCCAAGACGTCCAGCGGAATGTCCTGCGGCAGCACGGTGATACCGCCGCGTCGAGCGACGGTCTCGGCCATGCGACGACCAGCGACGGCGGTCATGTTGGCAACCACCACAGGGATCGTTGTTCCCAGCTTGTCGGGCGTGACCAGGTCAACGGAGAAACGGGAGGCGACGGCGCTGAGGCTGGGCACCATGAAGACGTCGCTGTACGTCAGGTCGTACGGAGGGGTACTGCCGAGGAATTGCATTGCGCTGGCTACCTTTGCTCACTGTCGTGGTGGCTGACCGGTTCCGATGAAACAGCCGCCCAAGGCTACCGTGGCGCCATGACGACGCCGGTGGTTCTTGTACATGGTTGGGGCGGCTCCTTCGAGAGCACCTGGCAACGCAGCGGCTTCACCGAGTTACTGCGCGACGCGGGCAGACCTGTCATAGGTATCGACTTGCTGGGGCACGGGGCCGCACCGAAACCGCACGAGCCCGAGGGATACGCAGACCTCACCGCGCGAGTGCTTGACGCGATGCCCGACGAACCGGTCGACGCCGTGGGGTTCTCGCTCGGCGCCATCACCCTGCTGCGGATTGCATGCAACCAACCGGGACGGTTTCGCAAGCTAGTGCTGGCTGGCATCGGCGCCGCGCTGTTCGAGCCTGACGACCAGTCGGGCGAGCGCATCGCCGCAGCCATCGAAGGCACCGCCGATTCTGCCGATGTTGGTTCGAATGTGTTTGCCCAGTACGCACACCAGGCGGGCAACGACCCGATTGCACTCGCCGCCATCATGCGCCGCCCCCGGCAACGGTTCACGACGGAACTCTTGTCGGGCGCAACCTGTCAGACCCTTGTGGCCATCGGCGACAAGGACTTTGCCGGCCCGGGCGAACCGCTCGCCGCTGCCCTGCCCAACGCAACACTGAAAGTGTTGCGCGACGTCGATCATTTCGCGACGCCGGAGGCGTTCGGTTTCATCGATGCCGCGCTTGAGTTCCTCGACGCTCTTCCCGCATGACGGGTTCCTCGATCGAGCGCGCGCTGGAAGTATTGCGTAACGGCGGGCTCGTCGCGATCCCGACCGAGACCGTGTACGGGTTGGCCGGAGATGCGTCCAACGAGGTTGCCGTGCGACGAATTTTTGCAGCCAAGGGCCGTCCCGCCGGCCATCCACTGATCGTGCATGTCGCCACCGGGCAACAGCTCGGCGAGTGGGCCGCAGCAATTCCGCCAGCTGCAGCGGTACTGGCCGAGACCTGTTGGCCGGGCCCGCTGACCCTGTTGGTCGCGAAGGCCTCACACGTGCTGCCCGTGGTCACCGGCGGCCGCGAAACAGTAGGCGTGAGGGTGCCGGCCCACCCTCTCACCACGGAGCTGCTCTGCCGCTTTGGCGGTGGGCTAGCCGCCCCTTCGGCGAATCGGTTCGGCAAGGTCAGCCCCACCACCGCCGCACACGTGATCGCCGATCTGGGTAGCCGGGTTGACTACGTGCTCGACGGCGGTGCGTGCCCCGTCGGTGTGGAAAGCACGATCGTCGACTGCACGGCCATTCCTCCGCAGATCCTGCGGCCAGGCGGAATTGCAAGCGAGGAGATCAGCATCCTCCTCGATGGCATGCTGGCCGACACTGACGGGCCAAGCCGTGCGCCGGGCATGTTGGCCTCGCACTACGCCCCGACCGCACGTGTGCTGTTGGTGGAGACCGCGGCGGAGGCTGCGATCATCGCCGTTGACACTCCCAACGCATGGATCCTCGACCACTCGGATGATCTCGCCGCGTACGCGCACTCCCTGTACGCCGAGTTGCGATCTGCCGACGAGCGCGGCGTGCACACCATCGTGGCCGTCATGCCCGCAGCTCGCGGCCTCGGCCATGCCATCCGCGACCGCCTCAGCAAGGCCGCCGCTCACTGATTCACAACCGCACGTGCCGCTGCCTGACCTTTCACTCACGACAGGCTCTGATCCGACCACGACGCGACACGTGCGATTGTGATCTACACGTCGCCGAGGCGGTTGAGGTTGGCGACCCACTCGTCGCGCACTGAGTCGATGTCGGGGGCGGGGTCACCCTCCAGGGCAGCCACCATCAGGCTGACAGTGGTGGCGCCCGCATCAGGGACGAGGTCGAGTCGACACCAACACGGCGACGGGTCGTGAAGGAAGACCTCCAGGAGGTAGGGCGGGTCGTCGACCAACACATCCCCCATCCACGACGTGACGACCAGCAACGCCTCGTACGCATCCACCGGCAGCACGTCGATGGTGAACGATGGCGCATCGTGTTGCACGCCGCGAACCGAGCGACGGCCACCTCGCTGGACGGTGGCCGGCGGCGATTGTCCGACGGTGGCTGCCGGTGTCGGTGCCGGTGCCGACGCCGGCATGGCCGCGCCGGGTACAGCCAACCGCCGAGCCGCCTCCTCGTACGCGGCGTTGAGTTCCTGCATGCCAGCGGCGTCGCCACCGTGATCCGGGTGCAGTCGCTGTGCCAGCCGGCGCCGCGCCGCGGCCAGCTCGGCCAATGTGGCCGACGCTGCGACTCCGAGCACCCTGTATGGATCAGTCGTCACGATGAATAGGTGATGCCGCGAAGTTCTGCGTACTGGGCGCGCACATCAACGGCTGCGTCAACGGCTACGTCAACGGCAGGCCGTTCAGTTGACCACACCGCGCCAAGACCCCAACGCTGTCCGACCTCATCGTGCGACTGCCCCAGCGCGGCGGCCGCTGCCTGCACACACGCTCCCGTCGCAACTGCCTCGTCGGCCGCAGCGGCGGCGACCGGCAGGTCGCACAACGTCGCAAACACCGTTCGATACGCGAGCGACCGAGCGCCACCACCCACCAACACGACTCGCAGAACGGGCGCGACTGCCCGAATCGCGTCGAGCGCGTCGAGCAGAGAACAGCACACCCCTTCCACTGCTGCGCGCGCCACCTGTTCGCGCGAGACATCGCTACGCATGCCGCTCATCCACCCCGTCGCACCCGGCAGGTTCGGCGTGCGCTCGCCGTCGAAGTACGGCAGCAACGTCAACCCATTGGCCCCAGACGGCGCGGACAACGCCAACGCGTCAAACTCCTCACGACCAGCACAGAGGAGGCGGGCCACCGCGTCGGTGACCTTGGTGGCGTTGAGCGTGCAGGCGAGCGGAAGGTAGCGGCCCGATGCATCCGCGAAGCCAGCGACCAATCCACTGGGATCTGCGGAGGGCATGGTCGACACCGCGTAGGCAGTACCGGACGTACCGATAGAGATGGCAGCGGTTCCAGCCGTCAGACCGAGACCCAACGCGGCGCCCATGTTGTCGCCGGTGCCGCACGCCACGGGGATGCCGTTCCATTCGCCCACCACTTCCGTGGGCCCAGCAATTCGCGGCACCGCTTGCGACCAGTCGCGGTTGCCGTCGACGATCTCGAGGAGGTCCCACCGGTAGTCGCCGGTGAGCGGCGACCAGTAGCCGGTTCCAGACGCATCACCGCGATCACTGACCAGTTCGCCGGTCATCTGATACGTGAGCCAATCGTGCGGCAGGAGTACGTGCGCCAATCGCGCCCACGCGTCAGGGTCGGTGCGGTGCAGCCATGACAGCTTGGTGATCGTGAACGCTGCAACCGGCACACTGCCGACGGCGGCCGCCCACTCCGCGGCCCCGCCAGGCAACTGCTTACACAGCCAGCCGGCGTCGGCAGCAGATTCGGTGTCGTTCCACAGTTTCGCCGAGCGAAGGAGATTGCCGTCGGCGTCGAGCGTGACCATCCCGTGCTGCTGGCCCGCAACGCTGATGCCGACTACGTCGGGATCGCCGGCATCGGTCAGAGCGGCTGCATAGGCCAGTTCAAACGCGCTCCACCAGGCCATCGGATCCTGTTCGGATCGTGGCGGGGTAGTTGCCGGATGCGGCGCTGAACCGCGACCAACCACCCGACCACTGACCACCTCGCGCAGCTCGACCTTCGTGCTCTGCGTTGACGAGTCGACCCCCGCGACGGCCTCCACGTTCAGCGACCCGCAAACGTGGGGGTTCGCTTCTCCATGTACGCCGAGACGCCCGCGCCGAAGTCGTCGGTAGGCAACAACGGCAACAGCTGCAGGAACACGTGGTGAACGTTCTGTTCGAATGGTGGCGTGAAACGCAGGTCGATCTCACTTGGGATGCCGGCACCGGTGATGATGATGCAGCGCACCTCTCGATCGCGGTCGGCTTGCAGGAGCCGCTCGGACAACTGGTCGAGCATGAGACCAGAGATCGTGTTCATTCGGCCCGGTGCGTTGAGAGTGATGGTGGCGATGTGCTCGGCCACTTCGTACAGGACTTCGTCGTCTACGACATCGGCGGGGTTCGACATGCACAGAACCGTAGTCGTCCCGTCATCGAATTCGCCGAGTGGTGCTTGTTCATACGTGTACGAACGACATACACTGCGCGTCTTGAATACCACCGGGTCGCACCGTGCGGCTCGGCTCCTAGGGGGAGAAACCCAAATGCAGAAATCCAGCATGCGCCGCTTCGGCGCATTGCTCGCAGGCTTGGCCATTGTGGCCGCGTCCTGCGGCGATGACAAGACGAATAGCTCGGCCGACACGACCGTCGCTGCGGTTGACACCACAGTTGCAGCTGTCGAGACGACTGCAGCCGCCGTTGACACCACCGTTGCCGACACCACGCCGGTAGCAAGCGGCAGTGAAATGGCCGGGATGAAGGGCACCACCCCGCTCGTTGAGCTGAGTGACGACTTCAAGACGCGCCTGCTCAGCACGCCGTCCGGCTCCGCCGACGGTGGCCTCACCGACTTCAACTACGCCGGCGAGACCTACGACGCAATCGTCAACATCGCGCTGGCAGCCGAAATTGCTGGCACCGACGGTTCGGCCATGGCCGATCAGATCGTCGGCGTCACCAAGGATGGCGAAAAGTGCACGACGTACGCAGATTGCTTGGCGTTGGTCAAGGCTGGCACCGACATCGACTATGACGGCTATTCCGGCCCGATCTCGATGAACGGCAACGGCGAGCCACTCGAAGCCAGCTATGGCGTCCTGGTGTTCGGCGAAGGCAACCAGCTGGACGATTCGCTCCTCACCTACATCACCGCTGCTGCTCCGGAATCGGCTGTCAAGCCGCTCCAGACCACCGACGTGGTGCGCAAGGGCGATGGCGTGTTGGCATTCGGTGGCCTGCTGCCCCAGACCGGTTCGCTTGCGTTCCTGGCACCGCCGGAGTTCGCTGGCGCTGAGCTGGCAATTGCTGACATCAACGCAGCTGGCGGCGCACTTGGTAAGCCCGTTACCTGGTCGCCTGGCGACTCGGGCGACACCAGCACCGACATCGCCAGCCAGACGGCTGACCGTCTGCTCGGCGAAGGCGTCGACGCCATCATTGGCGCCGCTTCCTCGTCGGTCTCGCTGACCGTCATCGACAAGATCACCGCCGCTGGCGTGGTGCAGTACTCGCCCGCCAACACGTCGCTGAAGCTCGTCGACTACCCGGACCACGCGCTGTACTTCCGCAACGCTCCCCCGGACGACCTGCAGGGCAACGTCATCGCCCAGCTCGTCATCGACGATGGCAACCAGTCGGCCTACATCTTGGCCCTTGACGACGCCTACGGCACCAGCCTGGCCGGCGTCATCGAGCCCGCACTCACCGCCGCTGGCGTTGAAGTGCTCGGCACCAAGATTTACGACCCGAAGGCCACCAGCTTCGATGCTGAAGTCGACGAGATCGTTGCTGCCGACCCCGACGCCATCATCCTCATCACGTTTGACGAGGGAAGCCGCATTCTCAAGACCATGGTCGAAAAGGGCATTGGCCCCCAGAACAAGGCTGTCTACGGCTGCGACGGCAACATGGGCAACGCACTCGGCGACAACTTCAACGCCGGTAAGTGATTCCCCGCTGACCTAGTCAGCAGCAAGTACGTCACCAAGAAAGGCCCCGAGCGCAAGCTCGGGGCCTTTCTCCTTGTGGAGAGCGACGTTGGCTGGTGGTGCAGCGAGATGCGAGTCAGCGCGCAGTGTCCAGTGGTCCGACACGGTGTCCGTGAGGACCACAACAACTGGGTGCGCGAAGGCGCTAGCGATTGCTTACCCGCCGCTGGCCTTTGCCAACGTGCCGAGGTAGAGCTCGATGACGGCAGGGTCGGCGAGCAGGTCGCGACCCGAGCCGGTGTGGGCGTTGCGGCCCTGGTCGAGCACGTAGCCACGATCGACCACCTGCAGGCAACGGCGAGCGTTCTGCTCGACCATCAAGATGGCCACGCCGGTCTTGTTGATGGCACGGCAGTTGAGGAATACTTCGTCCTGCAGCTGCGGGGAGAGGCCTGCTGAGGGCTCGTCCAGCAGCAGCAGCTTGGGTTCCAGCATGAGCGCGCGGCTCATGGCCACCATCTGGCGCTCGCCGCCCGAGAGCGCACCGGCGCGAGAGTTGCGCCGCTCCAGCAGCCGTGGGAACAGGTTGGTGACGTATTCGAATCGATCTCGAAACACCTTCGGGCGCAGGTAGCAACCCATCTCCAGGTTCTCCGTCACCGTCAGGCTCTGAAAAACGTTCTTTGTCTGGGGCACATAGCCAACACCCTGGCTGACCAGCTGGTGGGCCTTCATGCCGGTGATGTCGACACCCTCCAGTGTGACGATTCCCGACCGTACGGTGCATTGGCCGAGCACAGCCTTGAGCATGGTTGACTTACCAGCGCCGTTGGGGCCGATAATGCCGATGAACTCGCCGGCGTTGACCACCAGGTTGCATCCATTGAGGATGTTGACCTCCGGGATGTACCCAGCCACCAGTTGGTTGACCTGCAGCACAGCAGGTAGGTACGCAGTATCGTTCACAGGTCCTCCAAGAGCGACTTGCCCTGGTGCGAGCCCAGGTAGGCGTCGATCACGGCGGGGTTCGACGAGATCTGGTCGGGCGTGCCTTCGGCGATAATGCGACCCTCGGCCATCACGATCACCCAATCGGAGATGTCGTGCACCATGTCCATGTCGTGTTCCACGAACAGCACGGTCATGCCTTCGTCGCGCAGGCCCTTGATGTGTTGGTTCAGGCTTTGCTTCAAGGCCGGGTTCACGCCGGCCATCGGCTCGTCAAGCATCACCAGTTGCGGGTTTGTCATCAGTGCTCGCGACATCTCCAGCAGCTTGCGCTGGCCACCAGAGAGCGTGCCGGCGTATTCGTTGCGCATGTGATCGAGCTTGAAGCGCCGAAGCAGATCGTCGGCGCGAGCTTCAATTTCTTTCTCCTGCGCCTTCCAACGGAAGGGCAGGAGGCCGTTCCACCACTTTTCACCGATCTGACTGGTGGCACCGAGCTTCATGTTCTCGATCACCGACATCTTGGTCAGGCTCTTCGTCAGCTGAAAGGTACGCACCATGCCCATGCCAGCGGTCTTGTGTGCCGCGACCTTCTCCAGCGACTGACCATTGAATGCCCAGGTACCGGTGTCGGGTGTGTCGAAGCCGGTCATCAGGTTGAAAAACGTCGTCTTGCCGGCACCGTTGGGGCCGATCAGGGCAGTGATCGAACCACGCTGAATCTCGACGTGGTCCACGTCAACGGCTGTGATGCCACCGAACGAACGACGCACCGACGCGGCCGACATGATGGGGTCTGGCTTGGCGATGCCCGGCTCGGGGGCCACGTTGGCAAGCGCGGCCCGCGCGACACATGCTGTCTCGCTGAGCTCAGTGGTCATGACCTCACCACCTTGCGCTGCGACGTCCATGCTCTCATCGTCCATCGAGGGCCATCTCCTTGCGATTCCCGAACAGGCCCTGCGGTCTGAACACCATCAACAACACCAACATCAAGCCAATCAGGCCTTGCACGATCATGCCCACCTGGCTGGAGTTGCTGACGAACTTCCAGCCGAAGATGCCAATTTGGTTGCCCCACTCCTTGAACAGCGAGTTCAGGAACACGTCGGCAAAGGACAGGATGCCCCAAAAGAGCATCGGGCCGACGATTGAACCGGACACCTTGGCGGCGCCACCCAACACCAACGCCGTGAGCACGTAGAACGTGACGTCGCGGCTGTAGTTGTCGGGCTGAACCGAGCCTCGGTCGAGCGAGAACATGATGCCCGAGAAGGTAGCGATGACGCCGCCGAGAATGAGCGCCTGCATCTTGTACGAATAGACGCTCTTGCCCAGGCTGCGGACCGCTTCCTCATCCTCGCGAATGCCCTTCAGCACCCGGCCCCAGGGGCTCTTCATCAGCATGTACACGAAGAGGCCAAGGAGTGCGGCGAGAATCCAACCGACCACGATCGCCTTGAACGACAAGCCGCCGTACTCCACGTAGGTGGAGATGACCAGAATCAGCCCGAAGCTGAGCAGCGCCGCTATGGCGTGTGCCACAGGACGATTCCAGCCCTCGCGGCCGAACTTCCCAACGATCACCCGGCCCGCAAAAAAGCTGCCGACACCGAACAACAGCAGTAACAGAATGGTCGCGGTGGTGCCGTTGGAGGCATCGAAGGGATACATCTTGTAGCGCTTGGCATCGTCGAACGGGGTGACGCGACGGAACGTCTCGGCGAACCCGTTGATGCCGTCGCTGCCACCAAACTTCTTCTTGAACGTCACGGAGCGCACCAAGAGCCGTACCACTTCAGCCAAGGCAATGGTGACAATTGCGAGGTAGTCGGCACGCAATCGCAACGTTGGTACACCCATGATGAGGCCGAAAATGACCGCATATGTGACGGCAATGGGAATGCCCCACCAAAAGCTGATGTGGTAGTAGTGCGTGGTCATGCCAACGGCGTAAGCGCCGCAGGCCATGAAACCTGCCTGACCAAAGTTGAGCAGACCTGCGTAGCCGAACTGTACGTTGAGGCCGATGGCCGCGATGGCGAAGTACATCGCGTTGACACCGAAAAAGGCGCTGAGAGTGGCCTTCAGAATGTCGTTGAAGGGAAGGTTGAGGATGCCTGCAAACATGGTGATAGTCCTCTCAGCCCACGCGCTCACGACGGCCCAGGATGCCCTGAGGTCTCACCAGTAGCACGACGATCATGATCAGGTACGCGGGCATGTTCTTCAGCTCCGAAGGTACGCCGTTATGAATCCAGTTGAACGGGTCTGGCCAGTCCTTGCCCGGAAAGATGGGTATGCCCAGCGTGGTGACTTCCACGAAGATGCCGATCACGAAACCGCCCACGAGAGCGCCGAAAGCGGAGCCGAGGCCGCCCAGCGTGATGCCGGCAAACATGAGGAACAGCAAGTCGGCGCCCATGGTCGGCGCGACGCCTTCATCGAGACCACGGAAGATGCCGCCGGTTGCGGCGAGCATGCCACCCAGGATCCACACCAGTCGAATGATCTTCTGCGAGTCGATACCTGTCGACGACGCGAGGTCGGGGTTGTCGCTGACGGCACGAGTGGCCTTACCCAACCGTGTGCGCTGCAATGCAAACGCCACTGCGATCAGTATGACCAGAGAGATGGCCGACGTGGTGATGTCGCGCGGGGTGATGCAGACCGGGCCGAGCTTGGTGCACGTCTGATTGTTGAAGTTCCCGAACTGCTTGACGCGGCCACCCAGCTTCCACAGAAAGGCGTTCTTCAGTATGATGGCGAGACCGACGGTGACCACCATCTGCGAGACGAGGCCGATCTTGCGCCGCCGTAGCGGGCCGAACACGATGCCGTCGAAGGCAACACCGAACAACCCGCCGGCGATGATTGCAATTGGTGCAGCCAGCAGCAGGTGGAGACCGACGTCGATGTTGAGGATGTAGGCCGTCATGGCCCCGAAGGTGACCATCTCGCCGTGAGCGAAGTTGGTGAGGCCGGTGGTACCGAAGATCAGCGAGAGGCCAACCGAGCACATGGCCAAGATGAGCCCGAACCGAGCTCCGTCGGCCAATCGTTGCGCGAATTGCGACCACCAGCCAATCGAGGCCCGCTCAGCCTGGCCAGTGAAGTAGTTCACCGTCACGCTGCTGGTCACGAAGCTGGCTTCGAGGACCTGCCGATCGGGTGCACCGTCCACGAGCACGAAACCATCAGGCAGCGATGATTCGTCCAGCTTGACCGTGTAATCGGCTTTGGCCGGCACGGCAATGGTGGCCAGACCCTTCGCGTCGGTGACGCCCTCGGCAATGACCGAACCATCAGCGCCGAGCACCTGAATGGTGGCGCCGACGATTGGCTCTTTCTTGTTCTTGCCGGTGGTCGTGTCCTTGATTTGGTTCTGGACGCGGACCTTGATGGCAATGTCGCCGTCGGCGGCGGGTGCTGCGCGGCCGGCGGGGGTCGATGCCGCGTGAGCAGGGGCGGCGAACATGCCGAACACAGTGAGCCCTGCGAGCAGGAGCACTGCGAGATGTTGTAGTCGTGTCTTCAACTGGTCCCCTGGTAGTCCCGCCGGACGACCTGTCCGGAGTGGCGGCGTATTTGATACTGCGCGAGCACCCAACGTCAATAGTGTGCGCACGATGTTCACAATTCCCCGTCAGCAGCTTGCCATACTCGCAGTGCTGACATCCGCAGTTCTGTTCGGAACGACGGGCACGGTTCTGGTCAATGCGCCGCACTCCGCCGATCCGTATTCGGTCGGCACCGTGCGACTCCTCATTGGTGGAGCAACGCTGCTCGGGGTTGCCTCTCGTCGAGGTCGCAAGGCCGTTGCGGCACCGTGGCGGGTGCCGTTCGCACTATTCACCGTTGTGGGTGCGGTCGGTGTCGCCGTCTTCCAGCTGGGCTACTTTCTCGCTGTTCAGCGCACCGGCGTCGCCGTTGGCACGGTGGCGACCATCGGTTCGGGTCCTTTACTCAGCGGGGTCATCAACGCCGTTGTCCATCGCCGACCGCCGCAGCCCCGGTGGCTGCTGGGCACAGCAGTGAGCGTCGTCGGTGTCGCCCTGCTCGGCCTTGTCGGCCGCGCTGGCGCGGTCGACTCTGTCGGCATCGCGTTGGCCGTGCTCGCCGGGCTGGGGTGGGCCGTCTTCGCCACGGTCGGCAAGCATCAGATTGATCACGGTGTGGACAGCACGGCCAGCATGGCTGCCATGTTCAGCGGCGGTGCACTACTGCTGAGCCCTCTGCTGCTGGCGCACTCCCCCGCCTGGGTGACGTCAAGCTCTGGATTGGCCGTCGCACTGTATTTGGGAGTGGTCACTGTCGGGCTTGCGTACACGCTCTACGGCATAGCCCTGCGGCACCTGCCAGCACCGACCGTGATCACATTGACCTTGCTCGAACCCATCACCGCTGCATTGCTGGGCGTGATCGTCGTACACGAGGGCATTCGTCCAGCTGGCTTGGTCGGCATCGCGCTGGTCCTGGCTGGGCTCGCCGTCACCGCTACCGTGGCCGCGTGACGTCCACCGTTCGCTGGTCTTCACGGTCGAGAACACGTCAATCACTTTCGTAGGCACCGGGCAGCACGGGTCCACTCTGGTGACGGTCAACGACTGCCACCACATCTACGATCCTGTGCTGTGACGAGCTCCGCACCTGCCCCTATCTGCAACCGAGTCACCGAACTGCTCGGCGTCGACTACCCAATCATCCAAGCCCCGATGGGTTGGATCGCGCGGAGCCAGTTGGCGTCGGCGGTCAGCAACGCAGGTGGTATGGGCATCATCGAAACCTCCAGCGGCGAGCTGGACGCGGTGCGGGCTGAGATCGCGAAGATGGCCGACCTCACGGATAAGCCGTTCGGCGTCAATATCGCGCAGGCCTTCGTTCGCGACCCGGGTATCGCCCAGTTCGTGATCGATCAGGGCGTGCGTTTCGTGACCACGTCAGCTGGCGACCCGACGAAGTACACCTCCCAGCTGAAGGCGGCCGGGCTGACGGTCTTCCACGTGGTACCCACCCTGGCGGCAGCGTTGAAGGCCGTTGCGGCGGGCGTCGATGGTTTGGTCGTCGAGGGCGGCGAGGGCGGCGGGTTCAAGAACCCACGCGACGTTGCCAGCATGGTCTTGCTGCCGTTGGTTGCCAGCCGGGTGAGCGTGCCGATTGTCGGTGCCGGTGGCATCACCGACGGCTGCAGCATGGCCGCAGCGTTTGCGCTGGGTGCGCAGGGCGTGCAGATGGGCACCCGAATGGTGAGCGCCGCCGAGTCGCCCGTGCACGACAATTGGAAGCAGGCCATCGTGGGCGCCGCCGAGACCGACACCGTGTTTCTCAACCGCTTCTCCAAGCCAGGTCTGCGGGCGCTGCGTACGGAGCGCACGACTCGGCTGGAGCACCAGGACCACGTGGAGATGAGCGAGATGAGCAGTGCCCTGGATCTCTACTTTGGCGGCGACATGGAAGCGTCCATCGCCCTCACCGGGCAGGTCGCAGGCCGCATTCAGTCGGTCGCCCCAGTGCGCGAGATCATCCACGGCACGGTCAACGAGTTCCGTTCTCGGGTTGCCGAATTGGCCCAGCTGCTGTAAATCCCTGGTCGGCGCGCGCTGCCGGGGTAGCCTGACCAACGGGTGGAAACCTACCGAGCTGAGCTCGGCTATTCCGGAGGTCCACCCCCATGGCAATGATCCTCAATCAAGCGAAGGCTGCGCTTCGCATCGCGATGTACCTGATAGTGGCGTTCTGTGCGATCAAACTCTGGCAAGACCCTTCCGGCTCCGCCGACTGGACCGTCAACTTCATTGGTTCAGTCGGGCACTTCTTCGCGGCGCTGTTCAACAAGCTCGGCGAGTTCGTCCAGAGCCTGGGCAGCTGACACCGACACTTTTGTCGTACTCGCCCACAGCCATGCGGTACAGCCCACCACTACCGTCGCGCCCGCCAAGTGCACGGCCACCAAGCCCACCGGCAGCCCGTTCGAGTACTGCACGTAGCCGACAGTCCCCTGCACAATCGCGGCCAGCAACCAGGCGGTGAGGGGCGCATCCAACACTTCCCGATCGTGACGCAGGCGCCGCAGATGCCACAGCAATGAGAGGGCGATCGCGACCGTGATCCACACGATGGTCCCGTGCACTCGTGTCACCCATACCAACGCGTTCCCGTTGATGTCGCACTCATGACCGAAAAACCGCTTCGCAGCTCCGGTAGCGCACGCCACACCGTCGTTGTTGACCGCGTCGCCCGCGTGCGGTCCAGTTCCGGTGACAACCGTGCCAGCGAGCACCGCCAACGTCGTCCACGCTGCGAGCAGTCGGACACGACGGCGAATGCGTGGCACAACGGCGCTGACGCGGTGACCGCTATCAGGTTCCCGTGAGCGAACCAGCATCATCACTGCGGCCCACACCAGCACCATCGACAACACGAAGTGCACCTGCACCAACGCGGGGTGCAACTTGCTCCACACGACCACCGCTCCGACCAGACCCTGGGCCGGTACGCCCACCAGCATGACCATGCTGAACAGGAGTAGGTCGCGTCGACGCGGACGGCGGAACCAGGCGGCGAGCGCGGCGAGCGCGACGCCGATCGACACCAGAAACGTGAACAGCCGGTTGATCTGCTCGATTGCTGCATGTTTCGTGGACACGTCGACGATCCGTGTGTCGTTGCAGTTCGGCCAGTCGTTGCAGCCCAGGCCCGAACCGGTCAGCCGCACCAGGCCCCCGGTGACCACGATCGCCCCGAGCAACACCAATGCGGCAACGCAGATGGAGCGGAACTCCTTGGGCGTGAACCCTTCCTCTCGGACCCGACGCCAACTCGCTTGCACTCGTGACATGTCGCTCAGGCTACGGGCATCCAGCCAGCGGGGCGCCAGCGTGCGCTGGCCAGCGACCGAGGTCACTACGGTTCGCAGTGTGCTGACCAGCTTCGACGACTTCCCCATTCATCAGGCCTCGGTGCCGGTGGCCCACAGTGCAACTGGCGACCTCAACCAGTACGACCGCTACTTCTTCAACGGGTACTCACGGGATGGTGGCCTGTATTTCGGCTTGGCGATGGGCCTCTACCCCAATCGACATGTCGCCGATGCAGCGTTCTGTGTGGTCAAGGACGGCGTGCAGCACAGCGTGTTCCACAGCCAGCGAGCGCCGCTCGACCGTCGCGATGCCACGACGCTGGGACCGATTGTGGTCGATGTGTTGCTGCCGTTGCAGACGCTTCGCGTCAGGGTTGATGCGCCCGAGCAGGGCCTGCGCGCTGAGCTGACATTCGACGGCCGATCGGAAGCGATCGAGGAAGCGCACTTCTTCGAGCGAGTGGGCATGCGCACGTTTTTCGACTACACCCGGCTCACACAGTTCGGCGCATGGACAGGCTGGTTGGAAGTCGACGGCGTGCGCCACGAAATTGCTCCCAACGACGTGTGGGGTTCGCGCGACCGGTCGTGGGGCATTCGGCCAGTCGGCGAGCCGCCACCGGCCGGTGCCCCTGTCCAGGTACCGCAGTTCTTCTGGCTGTGGGCTCCCGTGAACTTCCCGTCGCTGTCGACCCATTTCGATGTCAACGAATACGGCGATGGGCGCCGTTGGCACGAAACTGGTGCGCTCTCACGGCTTGGCGAGGCCCCGCACATAATGCGCTCGGTGGAGTGGCGTGTGGAGTGGCGGCCCGGTACGCGGTTCGCCGACTCCTTCGAGTACGACCTGATTGATTGGGACGGCGCCCGCCACACGGTGCGGCTGCAGCCGCGCTTCGAGTTCCAGATGCGTGGCATCGGCTATGGCCACCCTGAGTTTGGCCATGGCTATTGGAAGGGTGAGTCGGTGACTGCTGGCGAGCGGCTGCAGCTGCCAGTGGGGAACCAACTGTCCCGCGAGCACGTCCATGTACAGGCCCTGTGCGACGCCACGCTGACAATGGCGGACGGCACCATCGAGCATGGCATCGGCATTTTGGAACAGTTGGCCATCGGCCCTCACCCGACCGGTCTGACCGGCATCCTCGACGGCTACGCCGGCTGACCGACGCCGGACTGGATGAACGCCCGGCCCGAGCGCGTCGATTCAGGTATGGCGGATAGTCATGCCGCCGTCGACAGGAATGATGGCACCATTGACGAAACTGCTGGCGGGCAGGCACAGGCTCAGCGTCATGTGGGCCACCTCCTCCGGTGCGCCGTAGCGACGTAGCGGCACACGACGTTTGGCGTATGTCTCCTTGGCCTCGTCGGCGATACCAGCGGTCATCCCGGTGTTGATCGGGCCCGGGCAGACGCAGTTCACCGTGATGCCGACGCGGCCCAACTCGACGGCGAAGCTCTTCGTCAGCCCGACCACACCAGCCTTCGTCGCCGCGTAGGCGGCAAGGCCAGCGGTGGTCACAATTGCTTCCGTGGACGCGATATTGACGACTCGCCCACCACCTTGCGCTGCCCGCAGGAACGGAAGGCAGAGCCGGATCAGACGCGAGTGCGAGGTGAGGTTGACGTCCAGGGTGCGTGCCCAATTGGACTCGTACTCCTCCTCCTCCATGAAGGCTGAGTTGATGAGCGAGATGCCCGCGTTGTTGATCAGGACATCGACGCCGCCGAGCGTGTCCAGCACGCCGGCGACCATCCACTTCAAGGCATCGTGGTCGCCGACGTCGACCACGAACCCGACTGCGGCATCCACGCCGTGCGCCGTTCGAATCTCGTCGACCACGGCCTCGACTGCCTCACCGCCGATGTCGACAACTGCGACTCGTGCGCCCTCGTCGGCAAAGAGATGCGCAGTCGCGCGGCCCATCCCCGAACCAGCCCCGGTCACGATCACTCGCCGACCTGCCACCGAACGCGACAGCTCAGTGAGGCGCGTCACGAGGCCGTCGAGCGTTCGCTACCGGCTTGCATCGGCACCGACTGTCGCCGATACGCCCATGGGCTGAGCGCACTGCCCTTCACCTTCACATCGTCGAGTTCCATCCACAGATCATGACGTTCAGCGACGGGTGGCGCCGGTATCGTGCGCGAGGTGAAGAAGCCCACCGTCGCCGAGCGTCGCGCCGAAATCCTTGAAACCACGTGCGAGGTGGTCATCGAGCGCGGCTTCGCTGCCACTCGAATCGCCGATGTCGCCAAGCGGCTGGAGGTCTCCAGCAGCCTGATCCACTACCACTTCGATTCCAAGGAGCAATTGCTGGCCGAGGCCTTCGCCCACTACGCCCGCAAGGACGTGGCGGAGATGGAGGCGGAAATCGAGGCCGCCCCGAATGCTGTCGCCCAACTGGACCGCGTGATTCACAACTACGTGCCAGAAGGCAGCGGCGACGTGGAGTGGATGCTGTGGATTGACGGTTGGGGCGAGGCACTACGAAACCCGATGATGCGCAAGATCAGCCAAGAACTCGACGCACAGTCGGCGGGCCTGGCCGAGCGCGTCATCCGTCACGGTGTCGACACCGGCGAGTTCGTGTGTGTCGACCCTGCTGCGGCCGCGCTGCGCTTGACCGCAGTTGTGGACGGTTTGGCCGTGCAGTTTGCTGCCCACGACGGCACCCTCACTCGCGACCAGTTCATCGAGCACGTGCGCACTCTTGCCGCGTGGGAAGTCGGCCTCGAGCCCGAGGCGCTTCGCGACGGCAACGCCATCGTCGCGCTTGCCGGGCCGCCCTCGCCTGCCACCGACAACTCACTTCGCCAGCTGATCGCCCGCTACTGCGACGCGGTCGTGCGCAACGATGCCGACGCGTTTGTGGGCTGCTGGGCCACCGACGCGTCCTGGACTCTGGGGAAGCCGATTGTGGGTCGTGACGCGATTGGGGCGGCGTTCCGCAAGTTGATGACGGGGTACACCTGGCTGGCGCAGACAGCTCCCAACGCCGTCTTCGAAGTCGATGAAACGGCGGGCACGGGTACCGGTCGAGTGATGATCCACGAGACCTACCTGTCGAAGAAGGACGGGCGCGGTGTCCTGGTCGGCGTGTACAACGACTGTTACCTGCGCGTCGGCACCACGTGGTGCTTCGCCGAGCGACGCATCGAAGTCATCAGCCGCGGCTCAACCGCCGCCGGCGCTACGGACGAACCTCGTAGAACGCGTTGACGCTGTGCTCGACGTCCAGCTTGCGAAAGCGGGTGAACCCGGCGGCCGCCGCCATTGCCCGCGCCTTGTTCTCCGAAAGGCCCAGCGTACCGAGCCCTTCGCCGTCGGCCTCGCTGAGGGCGGACGACATGCACGAGAGCACACTGATGCCATACATCAGGGAGGCCATTGGGTTCTTGCGGGCGTTCTCCTCGAACGTATCAAGCGCCTTGATATCCACCAGTAACCACACACCATCGGGCTTGAGGGCGCTGCGGATGATCGACATCATCTCGGTCGGGTGCGTCATGTCGTGGATGCAGTCGAAGGTGGTGATGAAGTCCACCGACCCATCGACGGGCATCGGCGACTCGCGCGGATCGTCGAACTCAGCGTTTGCGAGACCGCTGTCGGCCAGCTTCTGGGCGGCACGGGCCAAGGCAAACTGGGAGATGTCATAGCCGCGAAATGCCGACTGCGGAAACGCCTTGGCCATCAGCAGCACTGCGCTGCCGGCACCGCATCCGATGTCGACGACGCTTGCCCCGGCTTCTAGACGGGCCACCAAGCCCTCCACCGCGGGCAGCACCGTGGGCAGCAGGTTGGCGTTACTCCATGGTTCGAAGCTGCGCTCGATACCCACCGCGCCCTGTGGGCCATGACTGTCGTAATCATGGCCAACTCCGGTGCGGAAGCTCTCGCGTACACCTTCGAGCGCGTGCATCGTTTGCGGCAACCGGTGGAACATGCCCATCCCGTACGCCGGATGATCAGGTGTTGCGAAGACAACCGCGGCCTCCGGAGTCAGGGAAAACCTGCCTTCGCTGTCGGCAACGATCAGCCGTGCCGCGGCCTGATTGTGTGCCCACTCACGCACCCAGCGCTCGGCAAGGCCGGCGCGGCCGGCCAGCTCCTCGGTCGTCAGCGGCTGGTCCGCCTGTTTCATCGTGGTGTACAGCCCCAGTTGGTCACCGAGGTGGATCATGCCGGCGGTCACGGCCCCCTCCAGCTTGGTGAACACCTGGTAGGAGAACATCTTCAGCGCCTCGGCGTCGATCTGGTCGGTCATGGCAGCGCCTCTCAGCTGGGGTCGATGAAGTTGGGGGCACGTTTCTCGAAGTTGGCCATCACGGCTTCCTTCTGGTTGGCACCGCCGATGAGCGAACCGATGGCCTGTCGTTCGGCGGCGAACTGCTCGGCCGCACCCTGATTGAACAGGCCGTTGAGCAACGCTTTGCCGGCGCGCACTGCGTCGGGGCTGCGGTCGGCGATCGCACGTGCCATCGCCATTGCATCGTCGTACGGCGTCTGGGAGAGCTTGGTGGCAATACCCATCGCGAAGGCTTCGCGACCGTCGAACATGCGGGCGGTCAGCACCAGCTCCTTCACTACGTCGGCACGCACCAATCGGGAGAGCAACATCGTGCCGGCCATGTCCGGGACGAGACCCCAGTGGATCTCGCGAACGCTCATCTGCGTGTCGGGGTGCACGATGCGAATGTCGGCGCCGAGCGCGACCTGAATGCCACCGCCGATGGCGTGTCCGTGCACCGCTGCGATGACCGGCACCGGCACCTCCTGCCACACCCAGCAGACCTGCTGGCCAAGGTGCGTGATGCGACCTTCCTTCATGGCACCGGGGTTTCCTCCCTCTGGACGATCGCCCCCGCCCGCCAACGCCGACATCGTCGCGAAGTCGAGGCCAGCGCAGAACGACGAGCCCTCGCCGGAGAGCACCGCCACGCGAACGCCAGGCTCGGTCTTGAGCCGCTCGCCCGCTGCTGCCAGCGCTTCGAACATTGCGCCGTCGAGCGCATTGCGCTTGTCGGCACGGGTCATACGCACATCGGCAATGCCGTCAGTGATGGTGATGGAGACGCGTTCTTCGGACATGCCCGAGAGTTTGGCAGGTCAGTTCTTCACCGCTCGCAGCGTGTAGGTAGCTGCCAAACGCTCAGGGTTCTCGCGCAGGCGGAACTCGCCGAGCTCGTCCTCCACCATTTCGTCGGCGAGCGGGTTCCACGGAACGGACTGATACTCTTCGAACAGGGTGATGGTCAACCCTGCAGCCCACAGCGCGTTGAACACCTCCGAGAGCGAATGGTTGAAGCTGACCAGTGTTGGCGAAGCCAGCACACCCTCGTGCTCGACGTACGAGTGCTCCTCGAAAAACATCGTGCCCGCTGTCTCGAAGTAAGCGAACTCGATCACGGGCAACCCGTCGGGTCGCGGGTCGCTCAGCGTCCACAGCATTGGATGCCCTTCGCGAATGAACAGAAAGCCGCCCGCCTTCAGTAACCCGGCCACGACCTGTGCCCATCGGGCCACGTCGGGCAGCCAACACAACGCGCCAATGCCGGTGAAGACGAAGTCGAACTGGCCAGCGGGCAGGTGATCCAGTGCTGCGTACACATCGCTCTCCACGAAGTCGATCTGCTGACCACCGTCGGTCGCGAGCCGGGCGGCGACCTCCAGGGCAGGACCGGAGAAGTCGAGGCCCGACATCCGCGCACCAAGACGCGCCAACGACACGGTGTCGGTGCCGATGTGGCACTGCAGGTGCACGCCGCGCAAGCCAGCGATCGCGCCAAGTCGCGGCAGATCGAACTGGACAACTCGCGAGAGGTGAGCAGGGTCGTCGGTGAACTCGTGTAGCTCATAGCCACGCTCGTGGTGCGGGACGCGGCTATCCCAGTTGGCCTTGTTGATGCGCTGATAGTCGGAGACGTCGATCTGTTCCACAGCGTCCAGCCTCGCACTCCGTGCAACACTATCGAGATGGAATTGAACCTCTCCGCCGACGAAGTCCTAGCCACCACTCGCGCCGTACGTAAGCGCCTCGACTTCGACAAGCCTGTCAGCCGTGAAGTGATCGAGGAATGCCTGCAGCTCGCACTCCAGGCACCCACGGGCAGCAACACACAGGGCTGGCAGTGGGTGTTCGTCACCGACTCGGCCAAGAAGCAGGCGCTGGCCGACATCTACGCAAAGAACTTCGCGCTCTACCGCAACCTTGCCTCGGCTACCACGTTCGAAGAGGGTGACCTGCGCGGCGAGCAGAAGGATCGCGTGACCGACAGCGCACAGTACCTCGCCGACAACTTTCACAGGGTGCCAGTGCTGATGATTCCGTGCATCGCCGGCAACCTGGAGGGTGTGCCTTCCTTTGTCGGCGCGTCGATGTGGGGTTCCATCCTCCCGGCCGTCTGGAGCTTCATGCTGGCTGCACGCGAGCGCGGCCTGGGCACCGCCTGGACAACCATTCACCTGATGAACGGCGGCGAGAAGCAAGCGGCCGATCTGTTGGGTATTCCCGATGGCGTCACGCAGGCAGGCCTGTTCCCGGTTGCTCACACCATCGGTACCGACTTTAAACCCGCCAAGCGTTTGCCGCTCGCACCGATCACACACTGGGAGCAGTGGTAGCCGAACCCGGCAGCGCACAGCTGCCAGAGTTCTGCACGCAGCGCAGGTCCGCCTACTGCGGCGAGTGGGGTCACGAAGTGGTCGAGAAGGCTTGGAGGTGTCGGCCGCCGGCTCGGCGGCCACCGCTCCGGCATGCTCTCCCGACGCCGCTGCGGCTCGCGCTGTATTTGTTGCCGCTCGTCCTCGTCTCTACGACGCGCTCTGCAACAGCGCCTCGGGTGGCGAGCTTCTCGCTCGCGGCTGGGAACACGACATTGCAACCTCCGCTGCCCACGACGCGAGCACCACCGTCTGCCAACTCAACGGCAACGAGTTCCAGCAACTCTGACGCGTGTGTGCACTTCTAGTCGGACACCGAGCGAAAGTGCACAAACGCATGATCGGCGGCGGCGCGTGTGTGCACTTCTAGTCGGACACCGAGCGAAAGTGCACAAACGCGTCATCGGCGGGGGCGCCATGGGGCTCTTACTCGACGAGGCGCAGGCCAGTGGGCATCACAGAGGGTTCGGCTTGAGGTAACTCGACCACGAATTCCGTGCGCCGGGCCGGAAAAACGTGTTCGCTCATCAGCACCGCGCGGCCATGGGTGTCGGTAGTGATTCGCTCGCAGCGCAGTACCGGGCTGGCCACCGGTACACCCAACAGTGCGGCGTCGGCACCGTCAACAGAGTCGGCGCCGATGGTCTGCGTGGCGCCGCGCAACGGCACGCCCAGCAACTCGTAGAACGGATGGCGTTCAACGTCGCGACGGCTGAGATGATGCCCCAGCTCCGCCGGGCACCACACGGTGACCACCGCAAACGGCGTGTCATCAGCCAAGTTGAGCCGCTTCACGCGCAGCACCTGATCGGTGCCCAGCACCGCTGCCACCCGCGGCGGCGCCACCCGAAAGTCGAACTCGACGACACGTCGCTCCGGTCGAATGCCGCGCTGCTCGAGTTGGCCTTCGATGGTGTTGAGCTCATCGAGATGCTGACGCAGTGGTTCGCCCGCGACATACCAGCCGAAGCCCTGACGAGCATCGACCAACCCCTCGTCGCGCAGGATCTCCAATGCTCGACGGATGGTCACGCGGCTGACCCCGAACTCGGTGGAGAGCTCGCTTTCGCTGGGCAACACCCGGCCAACGCCAACACGTGTCAGGCGGCCGCGAAGTTCATCGGCAATCTCTTGATACCGAATGGTTCTCATCCCACACGCTCCCCGATCGGCGAGATCGTTGCACGGGAAGCCAGAGGTTCCACGCGCACTCCCGCCGCGGCGAGCGCCGCGTCGATCACACGCCACCCGCTGCGGGCTGCGATGGCCGAGCACAGCGAAGCGTTGTCGTCACCGTTGGACGGTCCGAGTACGACCATGGAGCCGCCCTCGCCACCGGCACCGTTGACCTTCCACCCGCTCGCACCGAAGCGGCGGGCAAGCTCGACCAACTCGATGGCGTCGCGACCAATCAGCCCGGCGTGCATGCTGTGCACGGCCTGATGGTGAGCCGTGAGGGCAGCGCCGTACGCAACGAGGTCACCAGCCGCGAGCGCCGCAGCAGCAGCCACTGCGGCTGCCTGCATGTCGTCGAGGCACGGAGCGCGCTGCGCCTCCAGCCGGGCGATCACTTCGTCGTGCAATGCGGAGGAGGCGTGCGGCGTGCCGAGGTAGACCGTGTGCAGTCGTCGGCCGAGTTCGGTAGCGGTCGAATCCGTCACCGCTACCGCGGTGCGGACGGCCGCGGGGTAGTCGACCGCCAACAGGCTGATGCCACCGAAGGCCGATGCCCAATGGTCCTGCACTCCAGACTGCTTGCCCGTCAAGGTCTCATAGCGGTGGGCGCGGGCGGCAATATCGGCAGGGTCCAACGCGTGCCCATCGCACGCCAGCAGACCGGCGACCAGCGCGACCATCACTGCCGCCGACGTTCCAAGACCAGAGCCCGGCTCGATGCTGTCATCGATGGTGATTGCCACCGATCCGCTCGGCATCGCCGTCGCAACGGCGTGCTCGATGATGGCGTGTCGGCCGGGCGCAGCGGCAGGTTGGAACGAGTAACGCTCGCCGGTGATGGCGAGCGCAAGGTGTACCGTCGGCGATGCGTCCGGATCGTGGGTGATCGTCACCTGAGCCCTGTGGTCGATCGCGATGTTGCACACCGCGCCACCTCCCGCGAACCACGTGTCGGTCCATCCGCCGATGTCGGCGGTACGCACGGGTGCCGACGCCTGCCAGGTCGTCGCATTGCTCGTCATCAATCAGGCCTCGATCAGTTCGATCCGAGAGGGTGGTTTTTTGAGTTGATCGCTCACTTGTATTATGCTTGTATACATAGGCCGCCGATGCAAGGGGAACTTATGATGACCGTTACCGCTGGAACGCCGATTGAACTGGTCGAGAGTGTCTATGCCACCCTTCCCGAACGGGTTGCCGCCGGTCGCGAGCGATTCGGACGCCCGCTCACGCTGACCGAAAAGATCCTGCTCAACCATCTGTACGACCCCACCGAAGCAATTGAACGCGGCCGCACGTACAACGACTTCCACCCCGATCGGGTGGCCATGCAGGACGCAACTGCGCAGATGGCGCTGCTGCAGTTCATGACGGCTGGCCTGCCCACCACTTTGGTGCCCAGCACCGTGCACTGCGACCACCTCATCTCCGCCAAGGTCGGCGCCAAGATCGACCTCGGCGTCGCGATCGACACCAACAGGGAGGTGTACGACTTCCTGCGCAGCGTCAGCGCCAAGTACGGCATCGGTTTCTGGGGCCCCGGCAGCGGCATCATCCATCAGGTCGTGCTCGAGCACTACGCCTTCCCCGGCGGCATGATGATCGGCACCGACAGCCACACGCCGAACGCTGGCGGGTTGGGCATGGTCGCCATCGGTGTCGGCGGCGCCGACGCAGTCGACGTGATGACCGGCTTCCCGTTCAACGTTCGGTGGCCAAAGGTCATCGGCGTCAAGCTCACCGGCACACTCTCGGGCTGGTCGTCGCCAAAGGACGTCATCCTTGAAGTCGCTCGCGTGCTCACCGTGGAGGGCGGCACTGGCGCCATCGTCGAGTACTATGGCTCGGGCGCCGACAGCATTAGCGCGACCGGCAAGGCCACTATCTGCAACATGGGCGCCGAGATCGGTGCCACCTGCAGCGTGTTCGGATACGACGACAACCTGGCGCAGTACCTGAAGGCAACCGGGCGCGAGGCCATCGCCGACGCCGCCAACAGGGTGGCCGAGCATCTGCGCCCCGACGACGGCGCGTTCTACGACCAGATCATCGAAATTGACCTCGACGCCCTGAAGCCGCTGATCAACGGTCCGCACAGCCCGGACCGCGCCAACCGCATCGGCGCCGCCGTCGGCGCCGAGGCTCGCGCCAACGATTGGCCACTCGACATCAGCGCGGCGCTCATTGGTAGCTGCACCAACAGTTCGTACGAGGACATTACGCGTGCGGCGTCCATCGCCCGCCAGGCATCGGCTCGCGGTTTGATGGTGAAGACGCCGCTGTTGGTCTCGCCGGGCAGCGAGCAGATTCGCGCCACCATCGAACGCGACGGTTTGATCGCGGACCTGGAGGCCATCGGCGCCACCGTGCTGGCCAACGCCTGCGGCCCGTGCATCGGGCAGTGGGACCGCCCCGTCGAGGCCAACAACAAGCCCAACACCATCGTCAACTCGTTCAACCGCAACTTCCCGAAGCGCAACGACGGCTCGGCCCTCACGCTGTCGTTCGTCACATCACCAGACACCGTGGTGGCGCTCGCGCTGTCTGGTCAGCTCGACTTCGACCCCTCGGTCGACACCATCACTGCCCCAGACGGCACCGAAGTGACGTTGAATGCCCCCATCGGCGAAGTGCTGCCGGCGCAGGGTTACGACCCGGGCAAGGACACCTTCACCGCTCCCCCGACCGATGGCAGCGGCATCGACGTCGAGGTCGGCCCGACATCGGATCGACTGCAGCTGCTCGACCCGTTCACGCCGTGGGACGGCCAGGACTACCACGCCCTACCCGTGCTGATGAAGGCCCAGGGTAAGTGCACCACCGACCACATCTCGGCTGCCGGCAAATGGCTGAAGTATCGCGGTCACCTGGAGAACATCTCCGGCAACCTATTCCTCGGAGCGGTCAATGCGTACTCGCAGCCCGACGGCAGCGAGTACCCGGTCGGTGTGGGCAAGGACTTCCGCGACGGCAGCCACGAGACCTACCCCAACCTGGCCAAGAAGTACAGCGAGGCGGGGGTGCGCTGGGTTGCCATCGGCGACCGGAACTACGGCGAGGGTTCATCGCGCGAACATGCCGCGATGGAGCCCCGCTTCCGCGGTGGCGTCGTCATCATCACGCGCAGCTTCGCCCGCATTCACGAGACCAACCTGAAGAAGCAAGGTCTTGTCCCGTTGACGTTCGCCGACCCGGCCACCTACGACCTCGTGGGTGAGGACGACCGCATCAACGTGCTCGATCTCCCTCCTGTGCCCGGCCGCAACGTGCGCTGCCAGATCGTCAAGCCCGACGGCAGCACCGTCGACTTCGAAGGCGTCCACACCTTCAGCGCCGAGCAAGTCGAGTGGTTCAAGGCCGGCAGCGCCCTGAACGTCGTCCGCAAAAAGGTCGCCGAAGCCCAAGCCTAAGTTCCTGATGGAGGGTTCCAAGCGCCCCCCAGGGCGCCGGAACCCTCCATTGGGAACGCGTAGCCTCTGTCCATGGAATTGTTGGAGACACTTCGTTCTACTGGGGCGGTGCGCGGGTTCACGGACGCGACGGTCAACGACGCCACCATTGCCTCGGTGCTGGAGACTGCGAGCTTTGCGCCCAGCGGCGGCAACAGGCAGCCGTGGAAAGTGGCCGTCGTCAAGGACCACGGGCTGCGCAACACCTTGGCCGGGCTGATGCGGCCGGTGTGGCAGGAATACTGCGGGGCCAACGCGGTTGGTCAGCGTCCGTTTGCATTCGGCAAGTCGATCGACGCACCGCCGGTGGCCACACCGAATGCGCTCATCGACGACATCGCCAGCGTTCCCGTCGTCCTGGCCATCGCGGCAAACCTGCAGGAGATTGCGATCATGGATGGCAACCTCGATCGGCCGCCGATCGTCGGCGGGGCCAGCATCTATCCCTTCTGCTGGAGCATCGTGCTGGCGGCTCGGGCCCACGGACTGGGCGGCGTCATCACGACCTTTCTCAGCCGCGCCGAGCCCGACGCAGCGGGGCCGCTTCGGCTTCCCGCCGACCATGCGCTCGCAGCGACCATCTTCCTCGGCGTCCCCACCCACCAGAACACCAAGTTGCGCCGCAACCCGGTCAATTCGTTCGCCTTCGTCGATGGCTTCGACGGGGAATCATTGCAATGACTGAGCTGCACTCACTCCCACCTGTCACCGCCAACGAACGGATCACGCTGGAACAGTTCCTCGACTACTTCCGCTCCGTGCTGCTGCGCAAGGCCGATGACCTCGACGAGGCCCAGGCCCGCCATCAGATCGGCGTCAGCCAAATGGACATGCTTGGCCTCATCCGCCACATGGCGCTGGTCGAGCAGTGGTGGTTCAGCCAGGCGTTCGCGGGCAGCACCGAAGCTGATTTGTGGGAGGACCCGGACGACCGCGATGCCGACTGGCATCACGGTCCGGACGACACCCTGGCGGTCGCTGTGGCGGCGATGCATGGGGAGATCGCGAAGGCCCGTGCTGTCGTCGCCGGGGCCGAGTCGCTCGATCAGATGACTGCCATCGACGTCGGTCCGTCCAACGACCCACATCAATTTGGGCGCCGCTCGTTGCGCTGGGTGATGGTGCACATGATTGAGGAGTACGCCCGTCACTGCGGTCATGCCGACGTGATCCGCGAGAACATTGACGGCGCCGTCGGCGACTGACACAGACTGGTCTGTCGATCTTCACCGGCGTCGACCCGACAGGTAGTGTCGGCCTATGCGTCTCGGCCTGCTCACCTTCCCCACTGACAGAGGCATCCAGCCCATCGAGCTTGGCCGCGAGGCCGAGGCGCGAGGCTTCGATGCCCTCTGGTTCCCCGAGCACTCGCACATTCCAACCAGCAGGCTGACTCCGTGGGGTGGCCGCGAAGGCGCTCCACCGCTGCCTGAGGAGTACTGGCGCACGCACGACCAATTCATCGCGCTCGCCGCCATCGCCGGCGTCACTGAGACCATCAAGCTCGGCACCGGCATCACGCTCGTCGCTCAGCGCGACCCCATCTGGCTGGCGAAGGAGATCGCTTCACTCGACATGATCTCCAACGGCCGCGTGCTCTTCGGTGTTGGCTACGGCTGGAACCACGAGGAGATGGAGAGCCACGGTGTCGACCCGAAGACTCGTCGCCGTCTTGTGCGAGAAAAGGTGCTGGCCATGAAAGAACTGTGGACGAAGGAAGAGGCCGAGTTCCACGGCGAGTTCGTCAACTTCGAGAAGAGCTGGAGCTGGCCCAAGCCAGTGCAGCAACCGCATCCGCCAATCGTCATCGGCGCCTCCCCTACCCCGCTGCATTTCCGTCACATTGTCGAGTACGGCGACGCGTGGATGCCCATTGAGGGCCGATTCGCAATTGACGACAAGTGGGTCGAGTTGCAGCAGGCGGCAACCGACGCGGGGCGCGACCCGGCCACGCTGCAGCTCGGTGTTTTCGGCGCCAGAGCCGAAGCAGCACACCTTGCACACTTGCGCGACATCGGCACCTCGTTCGTTGCCCTCGGCCTGCCCCCGCTCGATCGTGACGCAGCGCTTGCAGCGCTCGACCGCTACGCACCGCTGGTCGCCGAGTTCAACGGCTGACACGCAAGAGCCGCCATCCGACTCGGAGTCGACTCCGAACTACCGACATCGCACAAGTTGGAAATGGGCACGTCAACGCACGACCCCGTGGGTATCGCTATGGTTCGCGCCTGTGAGTGCCTTGCAGCGTCGAGCCGTCAGCATCCCCTCGCTGATCCTTGGCGCGGTCACGCTCGTGGTTCTGCTGCCACTCTGGCTTCCGCTGGCCGCGCTCGCCGATCTGGTTCGCCTGCGCTGGCGGCTGCCCACCGTGCGCCTGCTCGCATTTGGTGTGTGCTGGACGTGGCTCGAAACCGTCGGCGTCGCCGCTGGTGCGCTGCTGTGGTTGGCCGGGCAGCGCCGTAACCAGCGAGCACACTTCGGCCTGCAACGGTGGTGGGCCGCCCGCCTGATGGGTGCGCTGCAACTGACCACCGGTATCCGCGTCGATGCGGCCGACGCCAGCAGCCTCTCCCCAGGTCCTGCCATCATGCTGTGCCGTCATGCAAGCCTGGCCGACAGCCTGCTCAGCGCATGGGTCGTTACGTCCAAGGCGCGCATGAACCCGCGCTACGTCCTCAAGAAAGAACTGCTTGCCGACCCGTGCCTCGATGTCGTTGGCAACCGGCTACCCAACTACTTCCTCGACCGTCAGGCACCGGACTCGGCCACCGAACTGTCCGCCCTGCGAATTCTGGCGGCTGGCCTGACCGACGACCAGGTGGCCATCATTTTCCCCGAGGGGACACGCTCGTCGCCCAAGAAGCGAGAGCGGGCGTTGGACAAGATCCGCGAACGCGATCCGGCTCGCGCCGACCGGCTGGCCGGCATGCAACACCTGCTCCCACCGCGGACGGCTGGCTCGCAGGCGCTCCTCGGCGGCCGACCAGACGCGGACGTGATCGTCGCCTGGCATGTCGGCTTCGATGGGCTCGACACGTTCGGCGGCGTTCTTCGCTCTCTCGCCCGTCCGCCGAGCACTGTGCAGTTTCATGCTCGCCGCATTGCACGCGCGGACGTGCCCGACGGCTCGGCGTTCACGCAGTGGCTCGACGACCAATGGCTACAGTCCGACCGAGCGGTACACGAGCTGCTCCGCCACGAAGGGCCATCATGATTGCCTCGGCAACCACCGCCTCGCTGCCAATGACAGCACTCTCCACCGCCGCCATCACCATTGCAATTTTGATGGTGGGCACGTGGGCGGTCAGTCTGATCGTCAAGAACGCCTCCATTGTCGACATCGTCTGGGGCTTCGGCTTCGTCTGCGTGGCATGGGCAGTACGTCTGCGCGTGGACGGGCTGGAAGCTCGGCAGAACCTGCTGGTCGCGATGACCACGGTGTGGGGTCTGCGGCTGGCGATCCATCTTTTCGTTCGTAACCACGGTAACGGTGAGGACTATCGCTATCGCCGTATGCGCAAGCACTGGGGTCCGCGCTTTCCGCTGATCTCGCTGGGCACCGTGTTTGCAACGCAAGGCGTGCTGATGTTCCTGGTCTCGCTGCCCGTTCAGTTGGGCCAGACCGAACTGACACCGAAACTGGGCGTGCTGGCCTGGATTGGCGTGGCACTGTGGGCAGTTGGCCTGTTCTTCGAAAGCGTTGGCGATGCCCAACTGGCCCGCTTCAAGAAGAACCCCGCCAACGCCGGCATTGTGATGGACAAGGGCCTGTGGCGCTACACCCGTCATCCGAACTACTTCGGTGACGCCTGCGTGTGGTGGGGCCTCGCGCTGGTCGCGGCGGAGACCACGGTCGGCCGTTGGGGCCTCATCGGTGCGGTCGTGATGACCACGCTGCTGCGCAGGGTCAGTGGAGTGACGCTGCTCGAGAAGTCGTTGGTCAAGCGTCGGGCGGGCTACGTCGAATACGTCGCCCGAACCAGCCCCTTCGTGCCGCGGCCGCCCAAGTAGGCGTAAGGGCCGCGACAGGCCTCAGTCGGTGCCGGGCCGGCGAACCGTCTCCTTGCCCGGGTCGCCCTTGTAGCCGGGCGGCAGGGCCGACAGGATCTCCTCCTCGCTGGGCTCGCGGCGTTCGCGGCTCTCGGGCGGCAGCAGATCCATCAGCGCCTTCATGATCTTCTTGGTGTCGGCGTCGGCGCTGCGGTAGCCCAGCTTCACCGGCGCTCCGACCGTAATGGTGATGGTGGGCGGGCTCACCACGTTGAGCATGTTGGGCACTCGAGCCGAGCGCGGCCATACCTTCTCGGTCCCCCACATACCCACAGGGATGACGGGCACCCTGGCCAATGCGGCCAAGCGTGCAGCACCCCAGCGACCCTTGAGCAGCGGCTCGTAGAACGACTTGCCACGCGGGATGGTGCCCTGGGGCATCATCGCCACCAGGTCGCCGTTGGCCAATGCCTCGGCGGCTGCTCCGAGCGGCCCGTCGCTCCCCGTCCCGCGGTCGACGCGAATGCCGCCCATTGCCGCCGCAATTTGGCCGATAACGGGTGCATCAAACACTTCCTTCTTGCCCAGAAAGCGGACCGTGCGGTCCGTGCGGGCAATCGTGACGGCGAGCGCGGCGGCATCGAAGTAACTCCGGTGGTTCCCAACGATGATGGCCGGACCGGTGGACGGAATGTTGTCGGTGCCACTGATACGGAACTTCGCATAAGGGAAGAACAGCGGGTGCGTAAAGCTGAGCGCAAGGCGTTGGATCTCCAGGTTGACGACTGGAATCTTGGCCATCGACGTCACGTCCTTCACCAGGTCCGCCGCAGCGGAGAGATCGAGGGTTGGCCACCTACGGGCGGCCGCCATCAGCTTCATCCGCGGGTCGGGGTTGACCACGAACGGGTGCCCAACGGCGGCCAGCAGCGGGGCGTCGTACACGCTGTCGCTGTACGCGAAGCTTTCCGCCAGGTCGATGCCGTGTTCGCCGGCCCAGTCGCGCACCGCCGCCAGCTTGCCGGCGCTCCACACGAACGGCCCGTCGAGCGTGCCGTCGTAGGTGCCGTCGGCGCTGACGCCGTAGCGAGTGGCAACAACGTCGTCGAGCCCCAGTAGATCGGCCAACGGTTTGACCAGATCGTAGGGGCTGGTCGTGGCCATCACGATGGGCCGGCCAGCCGCACGGTGCTCGGCGAACAGCGGTGCCGCCAACGGCTGCACCAGTTCCGCCAAGGCGCTGGCAGCGCTGTTCGCAGCCTGCTGAACTACTGACCGCTGACGTCCCTTCGCAAACGTCACCGCCTGGCGGGCCAGCGCCATCGACGGCAATGTCTCACCGATGGTGTTGAAGAGCTTGTACAGCATGTTCTCGCCCGGAATGCTGCGGCTGACGAGGCCCGCCTCGCGCATGGCGTGCGAAAAGACCACGCCGGATGCACCCGCCAGCAGCGTGCGGTCGAGATCGAAGAAGGCAGCGCCGTTGGTCCTGGCGTGGTGGGTCATGGCGTCACTGTACGGCACTGCACCTGTGGCGAAAACGGGAAAGGCCCCGCTTGGGGGAAGCGGGGCCTCTCAACCTTTTTGAACCCTGTGATTGGGGGAACCACATAGTTGGGTTCGTGTCGAGCGAGTCATTGGGGGACAACTCGCTTCGAACAACATGTGAAAGTTATCACGTGAACGAGTGATCTTTCAAGCGCATTTAGAAGATACTCGGTATCGTTTTTAGCGATGGACCTCCGCCAGCTCACCACACTGGTTGCCATCGCCGATCACGGCACGTTCTCCGCAGCCGCCAGGGCGCTGTACACCGTGCAATCCAACGTCAGCGGGCATATTGCACGCCTGGAACGCGAGTTGGGTGTGGTGCTGGTTGACCGCCAGCGCGGGGGCCTCACCGATGAAGGCTCGCTGGTGGTGGAGAAGGCGCGCAGAGTGCTGCACGAGCTGGACGACATTTCGGCGGAAATGGCCAGCCGCGGCGACGAAGTGCGCGGCGACGCTCGCCTCGGCGTCATTGGCACCACCGCTCGCTGGCTGCTCCCTCAGCTGCTCACTCAGCTGGCCAAGCAGCATCCGGGCGTGCACGTCACGGTGCACGAGGGCAACACCACCAACCTGCTCCCTCGCCTACTTGCCCAGCAGCTCGATGCCATCATCGTTCACCTGCCCGTCGACGACTTGGAAGTCACCGTCGAGCCGCTGTTTGCAGAGGACTTGGTGCTGCTGGTTCACACTCGCCACCATCTCGCCGAGCGCGACTCCATTCCGTTGGCGGAGCTGGCCGGCGAGCCTCTCATGCTGCCACCGGTGGGCGCCGCGCTACGCCGCGCCATTGACCGTGCAGCCGCCGGTGTGGGTGTGGAACTGGAGGCGCAGGTCGAGATCGACGGCGTCCGCCTGCTCACATCGCTCGCCTTCGAGGGTTTCGGTGCCGCCATCGTCCCGGCTACTGCCGTGCCACGCTGGTTGAAGGGCGACTTCAAGCGCATCGTCGTGCCCGAGCTGCCGCGCCGTGTCGTTGGCTGGGTGCAACGCCGCCGCCCCAGCCCCAGCCCGCCCACGCGGGCACTGCAGGCCGTACTGCGCGATGTGATTGCGAGCCAGGGGGCCAAACAACCGGGCCTGTACGTGGGAGCGGACGCCTTCCCTCTCGGCCGCTCGGTCTAGTCTCTGGGCAATGTCTCCCGTCGCGCTGCGCAGCAAGGTGCCCGGTTCTGTCCGCGCCGAGGTTCGCGACTTCGACGGCCGCAGCGTCGTGTGGGCGGAGGTGGACGCAACCGACCGCAAAGGTGCGCTCTCCAGCGAGTCATCCTCGATGTTGGAGCACGCGGCTCACACGGCTCGCACCAAGAAGCTGCCACTCGTCGGTGTGCTGCGCTCCAGCGGCGCCGACATCGTCGAAGGTTTCAGCGCACTCCACGGCTGGGGCAAAGCCGCCCGGGCGCTCACCGATTGCTCGGGGGTCGTGCCCACCATTCTCATCGTCGACGGTCCGGCCGTGTCCGGCCCGGCGCTACTGCTGGGCATCGCCGACCACGTTGTGATGACGGATGCGGCCTACGCCTTCGTCAGTGGGCCAACCATGGTGGCCGACTTCACCGGCGTTGTCATCGACAACGACGAGCTCGGCGGCGCAGCCAGCCACAGCCGGTACAGCGGTGCAGCCACGCTGGTCGCTGCAGACCTGCAGCAGGCCATCGAGCTCGCCGGGCAATTGCTGGCGTACTTACCGCAGCACAACGACGAGGAAGCGCCCTTGTGGTCCACCGACGACGAGATTGCACGCCAGACACCCGAGGCGGGTGCGCTGATACCGGCCACCTCCACCGGTAGCTACGACGTACGAGCAGTCATTCGAGCGTTGGCCGATGACGGCGAACTACTCGAACTTCGCCCCCGATGGGCCGCAAATGTCGTGACCGCGCTGACCACGATTGGCGGCATGCCCGTCGGCGTGGTCGCCAACCAGCCATTGGCCCTCGCAGGCACGCTCGACATACCCGCCTCGCAGAAAGCGGCCCGGTTCGTGTCGATGTGCGATGCGTTCAACCTGCCCATCATCACGCTGGTCGACACGCCTGGCTTCTACCCCGGCAAAGACCTGGAGTGGCGGGGCATGATTCGCCACGGTGCCCAGCTGGTCTTCGCGTACGGCCGCGCCACCGTGCCGCGCATTTGCGTCATTCTGCGAAAGAGCTACGGCGGTGCCTACATCGTGATGGACAGCAAGGAAATGGGCAACGACCTCTGCCTTGCGTGGCCGTGGGCCGAGCTCGCCGTGATGGGCGCCGGCCAGGCCGCCGCCATTCTGCAGCGGCGGGCGACGCCGGAAGAACGGGCCGCGTTCGAGGCCGACTATTCGCAACGGCTCCTGAACCCGTACATCGCGGCCGAACGCGGCTACGTCGATGCGGTCATCGATCCCGCCGAGACTCGTCAGATCATCGGCGAGGCATTGCTCATGCTGGTCGACAAGCGCGAGCGTCTGCAGGCTCGCCAGCACGACAACACGCCGCTGTAGTTATCCATGTAGCCCGAGGTAGTGAGACACGCGCGACAGTTCTTGCGGTCGGTTGGGACACGGCCTACCCCTCACCGCTAGTCTCAACCGTCGGGGGACAAAAGCCCTCATCAACCACGTCGTGTCACCGAGGGGAACAACATGCCCGACACCATCACCATCACTGACGATCGCACGGGGAAGACAGTCACCGTCCCCATCGAGGGCGGCGTTTTCCCTGCGGCGGCAGTTCGAGAACTTGATCCGTCGCTCTTCATCTACGACCCGGCCTACATGCAGACCGCGGCGTGCAAGAGCGCAATCACGTACCTCGATGGTGATCAGGGCATCCTGCGCTACCGCGGCTACCCCATCGAGCAGCTTGCCGAGAAGAGCACCTACCTCGAAGTGGCGTACCTGCTGCTCAACGGTGAGCTGCCCGATTCAACGGCGCTGGCGACGTGGAACGACGACGTGATCCATCACACGTTCATCCACGAGAACATGCGGAAGCGGTTCGTTGACGGCTTCCACTACGACGCACACCCAATGGGAATGCTGGTCAGCGCCATGGGTGCGCTGGGCACGTTCTACAACGACGCCAAGGACATCCACGACAAGGACAGCCGCGACAAGCAGATTCTGCGCCTGATCGCGAAGATGCCCACCCTCGCAGCCATGTGCTATCGCTTCTCGGTCGGGCTGCCGTTCGTGTACCCCAACAACTCGCTGTCGTTCCCCGGCAACTTCCTCAACATGATGTGGCGCATCAGCGATTATGAGATCGACCCGCGTCTGGAGCGGGCGATGGACGTGCTGTTCATTCTCCACGCCGACCACGAGCAGAACTGCGGCACCACCGCCATGCGTGTCGTTGGTTCCAGCCACGCAGACCCCTACTCGTCCGCCGCCGCTGCCGCCTCGGCTCTCTACGGCCCGCTGCACGGCGGCGCCAACGAGGCCGTGGTGCGCATGCTCACCGAGATCGGCAGCATCGACAACGTGCCAGCCTTCATCAAGGACGTGAAAAGCGGCAACGGCACTCGTCTGATGGGCTTCGGCCACCGCGTGTACAAGAACTTCGACCCGCGGGCCACCATCATCAAGAAGACCGCGTACGACGTGTTCGAAGTGACCGGCAAGAACCCGCTACTCGATATTGCGTTGAAGCTGGAAGAGGCTGCGCTCAGCGACCCGTACTTCATCGAGCGCAAGCTGTACCCCAACGTCGACTTCTACTCAGGCCTCATCTATCAGGCGCTCGGCTTCCCGGTCGCCATGTTCACCGTGCTCTTCGCCATCCCGCGCACGGTTGGGTGGCTAGCACACTGGCAGGAACTGCTGGGTGACAAGGAACAAAAGATCAGCCGCCCGCGCCAGTGGTACACCGGCGAAGGCACCCGCGACTACGTGCCCATCGTCAACCGCTGACGCGCCACGCACGGTCTGCGAAACATCCGAGAAACTCTGCGGCAGGGTGATTCTCCGCTGGTTCGCTCGTCCGTATGGTGTGCAGCGATGGTTACGCAGCGAATCCTCGTCGTCGACGATGAACCTACCGTTCGTGAGGTTGTCGCGCACTATCTCGCGCGCGATGGCTACGAGGTCCGCGAGCTGGACCGCGGTGACCAGGTTGCCGCCGCAGTGGCCGAGTTTCAGCCCGACCTGATCGTGCTCGACATCATGCTGCCAGGCGCCTCCGGGCTCGACTTCCTCCGTACGGCCAGCGGTGAGCGAGTACCGGTGATTCTACTGACGGCGCGCGTCGAGGAAGCAGACCGGGTGCTGGGTCTGGAGCTGGGCGCCGACGACTACATCTCCAAGCCGTTCTCGCCGCGTGAGTTGGTGGCCCGAGTTCGAACCGTCTTGCGTCGTGCGCAACCTGCTCCAGTCAGCACCGCCGCCCCTGTGCAGTTCGACGGCCTCCGCATCGATGTGCCGGCCCGTGAAGTGTTCGTCAACGACACGCTCGTCTCGCTGACCGCGAAGGAGTTCGACCTGCTGGCCTTCATGGCACAGGCACCGCGGCAAGTGTTCTCTCGCGCGCAGCTCCTGCACCATGTGTGGGATTCATCACCCGACTTCCAAGACCCGGCAACGGTCACCGTGCACGTGCGTCGGCTGCGCAACAAGATTGAGGCCGATCCCGAGCAAGCCCGCTGGATTACCACCGTGTGGGGTGTGGGTTACAGGTTCGAGCCGTGAACTGGCGGCTCATTCTGTGGCTGTTCGTATCCGTTCTCGGCGCGAGCATTCTGGCCGAGCTGCTGCTCTCCCCCGCGACCGCCGACGACCGCTGGGGACTGCTGCTCATTCTCGCGGCGCCCGCGGTGGTCACGGCAGCGCTCGTACCACTGCTGCGCCGCTGGGTGTCCAGTCAGGCGAGCGTCGCCGGTGCAACGTTCGTCGTCGGGCTGTGTTCGCTGGCGCTCGGCGCAGTCACCACATCAGCCGCGTCGAACGCAATGTTTCTATCGTCCCACGACTATCGGTTGTTCCTCGTCGTGTTGGTGCTGTCATGCGGTATCGCGCTGATTGTTGGCACCCAGCTCACCCGTCCGCTGGCGCGCGACATCGCCCGCCTCGGTGCGGTTGCCGAACAGGTGGCCGCAGGCGACCTGAGCGCGCGCACCGAGATTCGCCGCAAGGACGAAGTGGGCCGCGCCGCCGCGGCCGTCGATGAAATGGTCAACTCGCTGAAGACGGCCGCTGACGAACGCGAGCGGCTGGCGGCTGCACGCCAGATGTTGTTCACGAGCATCGGCCACGACCTGCGCACCCCCCTGGCAGCGATGCGTGCGGCCGTTGAGAGCCTTCAGGACGGAATTGCGCCTGACCCGAAGCGATACCTCGGGGTGGTCGGCAACGAACTGGACAACGTGGAAGCGCTGCTGGATCAACTCGTCGAGTTCGCCCGCATCGAATCTGGCCAACGCACGTCCGCTCGCGAGACGGTGTCCGTCTCAGAGATCGCCCACGAGGCCATCGAAGCGCTCACGCCGGTCGCCGACCGCCGCACCGTGCAGCTTGCGCTGATCGCGAGCGGCCCCGGCCACATCACCGCCAACCAACTCGATATCAGCCGTGCGCTGCGCAATCTGGTCGAAAACGCAATTCGCCATTCGCCTGCCGAGGGAACCGTCACAGTCGCGGTCCACACCACCGACGACGCGGTGTTGGTGGTCGTCACCGACGAGGGTGCGGGCTTCCCCGCCGAGTTCCGTGAGCACGCCTTCGACCCATTCACTCGCGCCGATCCGGCACGCGCTACTCGCACCGGCCATGCCGGCCTCGGCCTGGCCATCACGCGGGCGCTTGCGCAACAACACGAGGGACGCGTCTGGCTGGGCGATGGCCCCGGCGGCGACGTCCATCTCTGGTTTCCCCCCAAGGAGCAGTCATGAGAACTCCCATCCCCCGTACGTTCGCTGCCATCGCCGGGCTGGTCACTGGCGGGCTCGCCGTCACCGTAGGCATGTGTATTGCCGCCATCACGGAGGTGGTGTCACCCATTGACGCCGTCGGCAGCGAGTTCATCGATCGCGCCCCGTTGTGGCTGAAGGAACAAGCCATCGAGTGGTTCGGCACCGACGACAAGCTGGCGCTGCGCATTGGCATCGTCGGCATCCTTGCGCTTGCCGCCGTCCGCGTGGGCCTGCTTGCTGCCCGCCGCATCTGGTGGGGCGTTGCCGGCATCGCCATGTTCGGATTGGCCGGCTCCCTCGCCGCCGCTCATCGACCGGGCGAAGGGGCTGCCGCCGCGGTTCCCAGCATCCTCGGTGCCGTTGCCGGTGCACTGGTCCTGTACCGCCTGGTTCAACCGCGGCCGGCGGAAGCTGGCGCTGACTCGACGGGTACAGCAGGTTGGGACCGTCGCCGGTTCCTGGTAACCGGTGGAGCGACCGCAGCTGGAGCGGTAGTTGCTGGTGGGATGGCACGAGGAATCGAGGAACGGCGCGTCGATCGGATCCGCGAGAGCATTCGCACGCCACTGCCAGACACCCTCGCGGCCGCCGAGACGCAGGACATCCCACCCGACGCCGAACTGTTCGACGAGACGCCGTACGTCACCCCCAACAACGAGTTCTACCGAATCGACACCGCACTCACCTTCCCCAGCGTCAACATCGATAGCTGGAGCTTCGAGATCAACGGCATGGTCGATACGCCGATCAAGTTCACGTATGCGGACCTGCTGGCGATGCCGCAGTCGGAACATGTGGTCACGCTCTGCTGCGTGTCAAACGAGGTCGGTGGCGACCTCATCGGCAACGCCGTCTTCCGTGGTGTGATGCTGCGCGATCTGCTGGAAAGGGCAGGCGTGCAATCCGGTGCCGAGCAGGTGTACAGCACCAGCCTTGACGGCTGGACCTGTGGCTTCCCCGTCGAGGTGGCCTTTGACGGTCGCGACGCAATGGTCGCGATCGGGATGAATGGCGAAACCCTGCCACTGGAGCACGGCTACCCCGCCCGCCTCGTGGTCCCCGGCCTGTACGGCTACGTCAGCGCCACCAAGTGGCTGGCCGAGATCAAGCTCACCTCATGGGACGATCAGGGCTATTGGGTGCCGCGTGGGTGGTCGGCGCTCGGCCCGGTAAAGACGGAGTCGCGCATCGACGTTCCCCGTACCCGCAACGTGAAGGTGGGCAAGCAGGCAATTGCTGGGGTGGCGTGGGCGCAGCATCGTGGAATCGCACAGGTGGAAGTGCAGATCGATGACGGCGAATGGCAGCTGGCCACCCTGGCCGCCGATGTCAGTATCGACACCTGGCGCCAGTGGCTGCTGGAGTGGGAGCCGGCGCCGGGCAAGTACACGCTGCGCGTGCGGGCCACCGACCAAAACGGCGACACTCAGACCGAGGACGAGACACCCGTCGCACCCGACGGCGCCACCGGCTATCACACCATCCGAGTCACCGTCGAATAGCCGCAGCTACGCGAGTGTGATCACGATTTTGCCAGCGTTGGCGTTACTGGCCATCAGTTCGTGAGCCGCGGCAATGTCGTCGAAGGGGAACCGACGATCGATGACGGGGCGCAGACGGCCGTCGTCGAAAAGGGGCAACATTTCGGCGGCGAACCGCCGGGTGAGCGCGACCTTCTCCTCGACCGGCCGGGAGCGCAAGGTAGTGCCAATCCAGTGGGCGCGCTTGGCCATCAGTAGTCCGACATTGACCTGCACGCTGCCGCCGCCCATCAACCCCACTTGGACAATGGTGCCCCTCTGCGCCACTGCCTGCAGGTTGCGGTCAATCTCCTCACCGCCGACCACGTCGAGGATCGTGTCGAATCCTGTGGGCACCGCCGAATTCACCTGCGCGAGCCAGTCGTTGGGTGAGCGATCAAGCACCAGGTCGGCACCCAGCGAACAGCACAGCTCGGTCTTGCCTGGTGAACACGTCACCGCAATTCGAGCGCCGACGGCCTTCGCAATCTGGATGGACGCGGTACCCACGCCCGACGCACCCGCGTGCACCAGCGCCCAGCGACCACTGGTCAGTCCGCCCTGCACGACGAGCGCGTCCCACGCGGTCAAAAACACCTCCGGGATGGCCGCCGCATCCTCCAGCGAGAGTGATGCCGGTACCGCCAGGAGTTGACGTCCGTGGACCGCGATGCGTTCGGCATAGCCGCCGCCCGCCTCGATACCCATCACTCGATCGCCGACGCTCCACATGGTGACCCGGGCGCCAACTTCTGCCACCGTGCCGGCGAACTCGAGGCCTGGAATCTCCGGCTGCAGGCGGCGCGGGTCGGGGTAGAGCCCCATCCGCTGCAGCAGATCGGCCCGGTTCAACGCAGTCGCAGCGATGTCGACGAGTACCTCGTCGGCGCCGGGTACCGGATCGGCGACATTCTCGATGGTGAGGACTTCGGGCCCACCGTGGCTGTGGAGTACGACTGCACGCATCGTGGCAGTCTCACACGTCACGGAGCCGAGAGCACACGCACGACACCGGCAACTGGGTCGACCTCGACGAGTGCGCCGTCGGGGATCTCGCTGAGCGCGCTGCGCGCACCGATCACCGCCGGGATGCCCAACTCGCGCGCGATGACGGCGGCGTGGCTCATCGGCCCACCGGCGGAGGTGACCACCGCTCCGGCAAAGGACAGCACCAGGTTGTAGGCGGGAGTCGTGCACGCCACCACCAGCACTTCGCCCGGAGCGAGCCGGTCCAACGCCTCCTCCGGCGAGGCAGCCACCCGGGCGATACCCGTGAACGACACGTTGCCGATTCCTGCGCCGTGCATGCCGCTGGACAGCGTCCCGCCGTCCATGCCCATGTGTCGGACCACGGTCTGGACGGTGCCCACCATCTCAGCCAGGGCTGGGGGCAGGACCGATAGCGGCGGGGCCACTTCCGCCGGGCCCAGCAACGGCGGAGGGGCGAGAGTGCGCTGCATCTGGCGTGTGGCCAGCCGGGCGCGGAGCACTGACTCGTCGGGCAGGGCGGCGATGTCGCCGCTGAGCGCCTCAG
>JAYUCY010000032.1:0-1968 GCA_043740085.1 Ilumatobacteraceae bacterium | reverse complement strand
AAGCGGCGGCCAGTCCCGACCATCGCGACGGTGGCCCGATGAGCCGTTTGAGCGAGGCCAGTGTGATTGTGGCCAAGGAGATCATGGGGCGTTACCCCAAGGCTCGGTCGGCGACTATTCCGCTGCTGCATCTTTCTCAGCAGCAGAATGGCTACGTCACCAACGAAGCCATCGCGCACATTGCCGATCTCGTAGGTGCCACGTCCGCCGAGATCCTCGGTACTGCCACGTTCTACGAGATGTTCAAGTTCGAGCCGGTCGGCAAGTACCTGCTCAACATCTGCGGCACCATGTCCTGCGCACTGCTGGGTGCCGAAGAACTGATCCACCACGCCGAGCAGAAGCTGGGTGTAAGGGTTGGCGGCACCTCCGCCGACGGGATGGTCACTCTTGAGCGCGCCGAATGCCAGGCCGCGTGCACAGAGGCCCCGTGCCTGCAGGCGAACTACCGCTTCCGCTACCGCATGACGCCCGAGGCGCTGGATACGTTCATCGACGATCTGGTCGCTGGTCGCTTGGAAGGCGAGATCCCTCCTCACGGCACCGTCGCCCGCGTGCGCCAGCACATTCCCGCCGACCGCGGCGTGGGCGCACTTTCGCCCGACGCCGTCGACGGCGCCCCACTGTGGATCAGTACCGCAGCCGCAAGCAAGGAGACCCCGAAGTGACCACCTACCCCTGGGCCGCCGGCTACATCGACGATGGTGACCGCCCAAAGGTGGTCACCTCCCGCTTCCACCTCGAAGACAGCTACACGCTTGGGCGCTACATAGCCACCGGCGGCTACGACGGCCTCAAGGCCGCGCTCGGCCGCACACCAACCGCAGTTCACGACGAGGTCAAGGCGGCCACCGTGTTGGGGCGCGGTGGCGCAGGTTTCCCGGCCGGGACCAAGTGGGGTCTCACCCCGCAGGGTGTGTGGCCGCGCTACCTCGTCGTCAATGGCGACGAAAGCGAGCCGGGCACCTACAAGGACCGCCTACTGATGGAGCGCGACCCTCACCAGCTGATCGAGGGCTGTCTCATCGCCTCGTACGCTGCCGGCCTGTCGCAGTGCTTCCTCTACATCCGCGGGGAGATGGCGTTGGCGCAGGAGCGTGTGGCGACGGCCCTCAACGAGGCGTACGCCGCCGGTTACGTTGGCAAGAACATTCTCGGCACCGACTTCAGCATCGACATCGTGTTGCACTGGGGTGCTGGTGCGTATGTGGTTGGCGAAGAGACCGCGCTCATCGAATCGCTGGAAGGTAAGCGCGGCGAGCCGCGCTTGAAGCCGCCGTTCTTCCCCGCCGCGGTCGGCCTCTACGGGCGCCCGACCATTGTCAACAACGTCGAGACGCTGGCCAACCTGCCGTGGTTGATGGTCAACGGTTCGGTTGCGTACACGGCCATCGGTACTGCCACCAGTCCGGGCACTCGCATGGTGGCAGTGTCGGGCCACGTGCAACGGCCCGGTGTGTACGAGATCATCAACGGCACCACCACCTTCCGCGACCTGCTCTACGGTGAAGAGTTCTGCCAAGGCATTCGCAATGGCAATGAACTGAAGGCATTTGTACCCGGCGGCGGTTCAGCGCCCTGGTTCACACCCGAGCAGCTCGACCTTCCCTTCGAAGGCAGGTTGGTTGGCGCTGCCGGCTCGATGCTCGGCTCCGGGGCGATCATGGTGATGGATCACACCACCGACATTCCCGCCGCCGCGCTGACACTCACCCGCTTCTATGCCCACGAGAGCTGCGGACAGTGCACCCCGTGTCGTGAGGGTGGCACCTGGCTGGAGCGTGTTCTCAGCCGCGTCGTCGATGGTCGTGGCACCCACGCCGACCTCGACCAGATGTTCGAAATCGGCGAGTCCATCTGCCCCGGCACGTTCCCACACGCGGCCAGCACCGAGCTGGGTCTTGCGGCTGCACCGTTCCCGTACAAGATGACCACCATCTGTTTCGTCGGCCCGTCGGCATACGCACC
>JAYUCY010000031.1:0-4845 GCA_043740085.1 Ilumatobacteraceae bacterium | reverse complement strand
CCACTTCGCGAGGCACTCTGGACTGTGGCCAAGCGCTTGCGTGCCGATGGATTTGCGGCGGTGCCCTTTGTCGATGACAACAGCATCGTCGACCGCGAAGTGGCCTACCAGGCCGGAATCGGCTGGTTCGGCAAGAACGCAAACCTGCTGGTACCCGGCTCCGGCAGCTGGTTCGTGCTCGGCTGCGTGGTGACCACCGCGGCGCTGCCGGTCAACAACGTGGTCGTACAGGACGGTTGTGCCGCGTGCCGTCGCTGCCTCGATGCCTGCCCTACCGGAGCGATCCTGCAGGCCGGTGTCATCGACGCCGGGCGCTGCCTTGCGTGGGTGCTGCAGAAGCCCGGCGTCATCCCGCGCGAGCTGCGTACGGCAGTTGGCGACCGGCTGTACGGCTGCGACGACTGTCAGGATGTATGCCCTCCAACTGTGCGGTTCGGTCATCGCACACCGGCACCGCCGGTTGAGTCGGTCACGGCATGGCTACCGATTCTCGAACTGCTGACCGCCAGTGACAGCGAGGTGATCGTGCAGTGGGGGCGCTGGTACTTGGCCAATCGCGACCCGCGTTGGATTCGCCGCAACGCGCTCGTCGTGCTCGGCAATGTGGGCGACTCGCAAGATGCCGCACTTCAGCAAGTCATGCGCGACTACCTTGCACACGACGATCCGATGCTGCGCGTCCACGCTGTGTGGGCCGCAAGACGACTGGGTCTCGATCATTTGATGCCTGCCACCGACCCTCACCCTGATGTCCAGTGGGAACTGCGGGCGGCGCGGTGAAGCACCTTCTCGTCACCAACGATTTCCCGCCCAAGATCGGCGGCATCCAGTCCTTGCTGTGGGAGTGGTGGCGGCGCCTACCGCCGGATTCGTTCGCAGTGCTCACCAGCCCGTACGAGGGCAGTGAGGCATTCGATGCGGCGCAACCATTTCATATCGAGCGCACTCGCGAGCCCGTGTTGCTGCCGCACCCGTGGATGGTGCAGCGCATTAACAGAATGGCTCGCAAGGTGGGCGCCGACCTGATTGTGCTCGACCCGGCACTGCCCCTCGGCCTTGTCGGTCCGTCGCTGGATCTGCCGTTCGACGTGGTGTTGCACGGCGCAGAGGTGACGGTGCCAGGACGCCTACCGCTGAGCAAACAGACACTGGGATACGTCCTGCGTCGTGCCCGCCACATCGTTGCCGCCGGCGGCTACCCCGCAGCGGAGGCTGTGCAGGCGGCGGGTCGCGAATTACCCATCACTGTGGTGCCGCCAGGTGTTGACACGGACCGATTCCACCCGCTCACCGCCGCCGAGCGCAGCCAGGCTCGAGTGGACTTCGGCATCGACAACGATGCCGAGCTGGTGGTCAGCGTCAGCCGACTGGTCCCTCGCAAGGGCTTCGACACCGCGATTCGGGCGGTGGCGTTGTTGCACGGCTCGCGCCCGAAGCTGCAGTTGGTGATTGCCGGCGGGGGCCGTGACGAAGATCGGCTGCGTGGGCTTGCCACGACCCTGCGGGCGCCGGTGCGCTTCCTGGGCCGGGTCAGCAACGACGACCTGCCGCGCCTGTATGGCTGCGCCGAAGCGTACGCAATGCTGTGTCGTAACCGTTGGGGCGGCCTGGAGCAGGAGGGTTTCGGCATCGTCTTCCTCGAGGCGGCGGCGTGCGCCGTGCCGCAGGTCGCTGGCGACTCGGGTGGCGCGGCGGAAGCGGTGGAGGATGGAGTGACTGGTCTGGTGGTGCGTCAGCCAGACGACCCGCGAGAGGTGGCTGCAGCGATCGAACGGCTGCTCGACGATCCCGTGCAGGCCCGTGCAATGGGCGCCGCCGGCCGAACGCGGGCAGTTCAGGAGTTCTCGTACGACGTCTTGGCCCATCGCCTGGGAACCTCGCTCGGTGCTCTGGCAGAATGAACTCGTGACTTCTCGTGTAGTGCGTGCCAACCTCGCCGGCACCGCGCTGTTCCTGGTGGCGTTGGCGTTTGCAATTCCGTTTCGCACGCACCGTCCGGCCCAGGTCCTCATCGTGGTGGTGTCGCTCGTGCTGTTTGCTGTCGGTATCGCGACCTCGCTGTGGGCGTACACCACCGCCCTCGAGCGGTCGCGCAGCGAGGAAGTTGGCGTGGCCAATCTCTTCCTGCTCAGCGCCGACACGGCACCTCGCCCGGTGAAACGGGCTCTGTCAGCGGCATTGGTTGTGCAGATTGTGGCGGCTCTGGTGGGTGCCAGCGTGGGCGTCGCTGGCCTGCAGCAGAACCAGCTCAACGCCCTCGCGTTTGGTGTGCTGGTACCGATGTTCGGCATTGGCATGAACGGTGCATGGGCCGCGCGGTACGGTGCCTACGGGCCGCGGGTCAATCCAACGCCAAAACCTTCCAACCGTAAGATCGGGTAGAACATCTCCATGGCTGAAACGGCGTCCCAAACCATCATCATCGCCGCCGCTCCCGAGCGCGTCTGGGCAATTGCTGTCGACTTTGAGCGGTATCCCGAGTGGGCGAAGGACGTCAAGGACGTGGTCGTACGCCGCCGCGACGCCGAGGGGCGGCCCAACGAGGTCGAGTACCGCACTTCGGCCTTGGGTCGTAGTACCCACTACACCCTTGCCTACGACTACTCGCAGGCGCCCAACGTGCTCGCCTGGCGAATGCTGCGCGGCGACATCATGCGCACTATCGACGGCGCCTACCAGTTTGCGGCGGCTCCCGAAGGCGGCACCGAGGTGCGCTACGACCTCGCTATCGAGTTGGTGGTGCCGCTGCCGGGCTTCGTCAAGCGCCGTGCAGAGGTCCGCATCCTCAACACCGTGCGCGAGCTGAAGATCCGCGCCGAAGCATGACCACCGGTCGACGCCTCGGCATCGACGTTGGTGGAACCAAGTGTCTCGGGGTCATTCTCGACGACGCAGGCGAGGTCATTGAGGAACAGCGCCGGCCAACGCCAAAGGGTCCGGAAGCAATTATTGCAACGCTGGCGGAGCTGGCGCGTGCCATGAGCCCGTGGGATTCGATTGGCATTGGTGTGCCCGGCCTGGTGACGCGCACCGGCGTGTTGCGCGCCGCGCCAAACCTGGTCGACATCAACAACTTTGAGGTAGGCGCGCGGCTCAGCGCCGAACTGGGCACCACGGTGCACGTCGACAATGACGGTACGTGTGCCGCTGCGGCGGAGTGGAAGACCGGGGCCGCGCGAGGCATCAACGACTTTGTGATGGTCACGTTGGGTACCGGTATCGGCGGCGGAGTGATTGCGGGTGGCGCGCTCATCCGCGGTGCCAATGGCTTCACCGGAGAGATCGGTCACATGGTTGTCGACCCCGACGGCCCGCCGTGCCCATGTGGGCGCCGCGGCTGCTGGGAGCGTTACGCCTCCGGGTCCGGACTTGGCCGCCTGGCACGCGAGGCGGCGGTTGGCAAGCGCCTGCAGCGCGTCGTCGCGCTCGCCGGCGGCGACGCCGACCGTGTGCGCGGCGAGGACGTACAGGTAGCGGCCCGTGAAGGCGACACCGATGCGTTGCAGGTGATTGATCTCTTCGGCCGCTGGGTTGCGCTCGGCCTGGTGAACCTCACCAACGTGCTCGACCCAGCGATGTTCGTGCTTGGTGGTGGTCTCGCCGCCGGCTCTGACCTGTACCTGGGTCCGATTCAGAAGTGGCTCACCGAACTGCTCTACGCGCCGGATCTTCGGCCGCACCCGAAGCTCGCGTTCGCCCAGCTCGGCGAGCGGGCGGGTGCTGTCGGCGCGGCGCTGCTGGCTGAAGTCCACTGACCCGAAGGCTCAGCCGCCGGGAACGACGCACGCTCCGACATCGACAGCATTGCCCGCGCCTGCCTGGGTGAGCACGTCGTCAGCCTCTGAAATATCGATGGCCCAGGCCGTGCCGCCGGTACCTGTGCTGCGTGCGAAGACCACCCCGGTGGCCACACCGTCGATCACCAGCACCGAGCCGGAGTCGCCTTGCTGGACATCGGCAGTGACGCGATAGCCGCTGCGCTCCGTGGACTCGTCATCGTCGATCGAAGGCGCCTCGATCTCGACTACAGCTGTGGCTTCGAACGGCAACGACACTGCCTGGTCGTCTCGATACACCACGAACGTGCCGGTGGAGCCCCGGCGCATGGAGCCGCGTGGCAACGGGGTGAGGTGCGCATCCACTGCCAGTACGGCGAGGTCCTTGTTCCGATCGATGGCGACAACGGTCGCATCGACGCGCTGGCCGTTGGCAAGGATGACGTACACGGAGTGCGAGCCGGCGACCACATGCGCAACCGTGAGTACCAACTCGGGCGCCACAAACGAGCCGGCGCCCAGTGATGTGCTGTCATTGCAACCGTTCGCCTCCACCTGCACCGCTGCCGTCATCACTGGCTCGCCAGACTGATCGAGTGCCGGGTCGCCGTGATCGGCGCAGCCAGCTGTTGCCAGCACAGTCACCGCCGCGCCAAGGACCATCGCGGCCAGTCGGAAGCCGCTACTCCTGCGCATGCCACGGCCCGTGGTGGAACGCACCACCAACTGTGGGCGCATGTGAATGTGTTTCAGATCGGTGGTGCCGCTGAGTGCGCCCAACAGCATCGTCGCCGCAACCCGACCCATCTGATTGCGCGGTTGATCGATTGTCGTCAGGCCGATGTGGTTGAGCGCGGCGAACGCGGTGTTGTCGTAGCCGACGACGGATGCTTTCGCGGGAACGGTGAGCCCAGCGTCGTCGAGCGCGTCGATGTGAGTGATGTGTCGGTGCCCAAGGTCGTACAGGTGCTGCACCGCGAGGAGCGCCCCTTCAGCGTCGTCAGCACTCACGGAGCCCACCGTGTGCCCACTGAGCGAACGGCCTGTCGAGACCACGGGAACCTCGTCC
>JAYUCY010000030.1:0-59226 GCA_043740085.1 Ilumatobacteraceae bacterium | reverse complement strand
GGTGCTGTTCAGCGCACTTGCCGTGGTCGCCCACGTCGAAGCCGTCGGCCGTCGACGCGCACAGCTACGGTGACCCTCCGTGAAACCCCGAGGAGCATGTTCATGACGTCAGCCGGCCGTCGAACTGTGGCCCTCGGCGCCGCCGGCAGCAACGAGATCATGGCCGCGCCGACCTACGGCGCCGGCAATGTGGATGCGGTGGAGCTGAAGCCGGTCACCGAGCTGGGCATCTACGTGGCGGCCGTGGTGCTGCAACTTTTCGCGCAGGGCGATGACGATGAGTCTCTCGAAGGTGTGCGCGCGTACCCCGCGGTGCGCACCGAGTAGACATGGAACCCGGCACCGACACACACGAGCGGTCGCTGGCCCACCAGCCGGCGCTCGACGGCATCCGGGCGCTGGCGATCGCGATGGTGCTCTGCTTCCATGCCGGCTTCGGGTGGATGCATGGCGGCTACTTCGGCGTGTCGATGTTCTTCACCCTGTCCGGGTTCCTCATCACGATGCTGCTGCTCACCGAGTTCCGGTCCAGTGCCACCGTGTCCTTGCGGCGCTTCTACGCACGCCGGCTGCGCCGGCTACTGCCGGCCAGCACCGCCTGCTTGCTGGCGGTATTGGTTGCACGAGCGCTCGGTGCGTTCGGGCTGGTGGCGGGGTTTTCCGGCCAGATGCGAGGGGCAGTCGCGCAGGTGTACAACTGGGTGCAGCTGGCAGGTAGTTCCAGCTACAGCGCGCTGTTTGCACAATCGCCCACGCTCGTGTCGCCCGTGGCGCACTACTGGTCCTTGGCCATCGAGGAGCAGTTCTACCTGGTGTGGCCGATGGCGGCGCTGGCCTTGGCTCGACGGGCGAAGCGCAAGGGTCGACCCGTGCTCCGGCCGATCGCGCTGCTCACCGTGCTGTGCGCGCTGGCGGCACCGGCGATCGCCGTCGTTGCCGGCCCCGATGCGGCGTACTGGGCCACGCCCGCCAGGCTGGGCGAGTTGCTGGTGGGCGCCACCGCCGCGGCGTGGCTGGTGAACGGTGGGCGGGTTCCTGCCGGCGCCCGTTTCTTCGCGCCGGCTGCGTTGGTTGCCGTGGTGGCGCTGGCTGTGGTGCTGCCCGCCGGTTCCGGGCCTGCGTACACGGGGTGGATGACACCCTTGGCGCTGCTCTCAGTGGCGTTGGTGCTGTCGCTGCAGGTGCCCGGCGCGGTGCGCAACGCCTTGTCGCTGCCTCCGGTGGTGTGGTTGGGCACCATCAGCTACGGCGTGTACCTGTACCACTGGCCGGTGTTCCTGCTGCTGCGTCAACACGGTTGGCAGTTGGCCCAACCGGGTGGCTTTGCGGTAGCGACGGGCATCACGCTGGCGGTGTCGGTGGCATCGTTCTACGCCCTCGAGCAGCCGATCCGGCGCTGCGACTGGGCGCCTCGCCGCACCTACGTGGTTGCCGCTGCCACCTTGGCGGTCGCACTGCTCGTCATCGCCGCGATGCCCACCACGCGTGGGTTTCTCGAGCCCGACCGGGCAGTGCTGGAGGCGGCGGCGATTGATGTCGATGCACCCCCCTTGCCCCTGCGGCCGTCGGCGAGCTCGGGTGCCGTCGAAGGTTCGGTTGCAGTGGCCGCCGCGCCACCAGTCGTCGCGCCCTCCGGCGCCGTACTGCCACCGGCACCCAACCGACCGGTTCGCATCATGGTGGTCGGCGACTCGACTGCGTTCTACCTGGGGCAGGGCCTGGCCGCCTGGGCGGGTGACCACCCGCAGTACGCGCAGGTCGACGTGCTGCACTGCCAAGGGTGTGGGTTCATCCTCGATGGCACCATCACCAGCTTCGAGGCAGCGTCGTTCGTTGCCAAATCACGGGTGGTGGTGCAGCAGGAGATGATCGAGCACATCGCCGCGGTGCAGCCCGATGTGGTGGTGCTGATGAGCACCGTCAACGACATCGCCAACCGGCAGTGGGACGACGCGGAGGGTGTGCTCACTCCGGCCGACCCGCGGTTTCGGGCCCGCATGGTGGCTGCCTACCTAGCGGTCACCGACTCCGTACTGGCGGCGGGGGTGCCGCACGTGGTGTGGGTGAACCCGCCGATTCCCGCCGGGGTGTGGGACCCGCCGGAGATGGGCGAAGACCCCCGCAACTGGGTGCAGCACGACGTGATTCGCAAGGTCGCGGCAGCGTCGGGCCCGGCGGTGACGGTCAACGAGCTCGACGCCTGGTTCAGCCTCACCGGCCACGCCGATGACCGGACCTGGCGGCCCGACGGTACGCACCTCACTGAAGAGTCCGCGAAGGCGCTGGCCAACGAGTTCCTCGGTGCCTGGCTCGTTCACACAGCGTTACGGCCGCCGGCGGGTTGATCGGCGGATTGATCCGTGCCCATTGCAGCCGGTCGATCCAGCAATGTGGCCACAACCAGCAGGGTGACCACCAGCAGCCCAGGGCCGTGGAGCTTGTTCCACACGCCGGGCCAGCCAGCGTTGGCGGCGAATCGCTCAGCGAGCTGACGCTGCGTGATGCGAGCGCCGATGGCGGCAGCCAGCAGTAGCGCGCCGACGCCGGCAAGGGCGGGCCGACGGAGCACGACGATGACGACGGCGGGCACCAGTGCAACCAACGCCATCGACGGGGAGACCAGGAGTGCGGTGAGGCCGACGAGCGCGACCGATGCGAGTACTGATTGCCGCAATGAGACCGGGGCCCACAGCTGACGGTCAATCCGTGGGGGCTCGGCGACCCACAGCTGCGCGAGAGCACCGGGGGCGAGCTGTGTGCGGCGGCGTCTGCCGATCGCGAGCGCACTACAACCCACCACCGCGACGACGGAAAGGGCAAGGGCCACGGTGACTGGTGTCTGCGCCTGCCATTCGATGTTCACGACGGTCGGTGTGTCCGAAGCTGGTAGCCACCACCCGTTGAAGCCACCACCAACCTGTTGCGGTGCCCCCAGCGAGTGGCCCTCACTACTCGCCGCCCAGCCAGTATTGAAGCCTTCACCCATGATCAACCAGCAACCGGTGGGGCAGGGGGCCACGGTGGCGGTGCGCGTCGTGCGGGTGCGCTCGACGGTGACCATTGGGGGCTGGGTCCGAGCGACGGCGGCGACACCGTCGTCGAGGACCAATTGGTTGACGTCGATACCGCCGACGAGGCCATTGACGGTGCTGATGCGATGCGTTCCGGCCGCAAGGTGCAGCGGTTCGCAGGTGGTCACCTGCTCAGGGTCGCCCCCCTCAGTGGCAACCAGGCCGACGGGCTCGCCGTCGATGGTCAGCAACGTGTCGTCGCAAGAGGGGTCGCCATGGCCCCCTCGTACCGGAAGGAGGATCGCGGGGGAGACGAGCTCGCGGATGGACACGGGCAAGGTGGTGAGCTCGCCAAAGCGGCGGTCGATCGTGGTTGCAGGGTCGATCGCCGTCACCGTCAGGGTGAACTTTCTGCCAGTGAGCGCCTCCGGCAGGGTCAGGGTGCTCTTGCCGTTCTCGTCGGGCGTGGGCACGTCCAAGTCGTACGCGGTGCCGTTGGTCGCAACCACCTGCACCCCGGTGATCAAGGAGTGCTGCGCGTCGAGGTACTGCACGATGGCGAGGTCGGTGAGTGGCGCACCGCTGAGAGGGACGGTCAGTGCGGACCCGATTGCGTTTCCAAAGGGTGAGGTCCAAGCGGTGGCGACGCTGTGGTCCGCAGCGAAGACGCCACGAGCGGACGGCACACCCGTGAGATGTCGGTTGGAGGTCGCGCCGCTGACATTGTCGAGGGAGTCCAGCGCCGATTCGGGAGCGCGGTCGTTGCGCTGCAGTAGCGCTGTCACCGTGAAGTCGTGGGCTGCTGCGAGCGTGAACTCGCGCTGCATGGTCTGCTCCGGGTCGCTGCGCCAGCGGTTGCGCGGGTCCACGCGCAGGCGAGTCAGCACCAGCGCGGTCGGCGTGCCGGCAGCGACATCAACGGCGGTCACCGGGACCCGCACGACCTCGGTGTTGACGCCAAGCCCCAGCTCGGCGAAACCGACAGCGGACGGTCCCGTGTCCGTGCCCCCACCACGCTTGGCGACGCCGGTGATGGTGATGGTGATGGGGACGCCGGCCGTCACCGGCACTGCCTGTCCCTGGCCAATCAGCGACTCTGGTCCGAGGGTGACCGCGAGCGGTGCGCTCGTCGCATCGGAAATGCGAACCGACGTGATGAGTCGAGTGGCAACCGTGCTCTGCTGCTGCAGGAGATGCAGCGTTCCGTCGGTGGTGGACACGCTGAGAAAATGGCCGACGGGCTCGCTGCGGTCGCCGACCACCCAGGCGGTGGCGGGGTCGCCGTCAACAGCCATCGCCGGTCGTTGTTCGGGGCGATACGCAAATGGTTCGCCGTACCCGCTGGCCGCGACCACGAGTCCCGTGTCGAGGGTGGCAATTGTCTGATCATCGGCATTGGGAACGAGACCGAAAACGGGAAGGCGTTGATCGCCCTCATCAATTCGCTGGAGATCGCTGCCGTCGCCGCCGGTCTCGGTGAAGCCGCTGACGTCCTGCGAACTGCGCCAGTGGTGCGCGCGATCGCGATTCGAATCGGTGATGATGACGATGGCACCGTCCAGTTGGTCGTCGGCCGTGAGATCCGCTGCGTAGCGCAGTGCCTCGTCGCCCTGCAGCAGCCCCGCGGCCGCAGCATCGACAACGCCGTCGCCGCTGCCCACCAACACCACGACACGGTCGCTCGCCCGTACGATTGAGACGGGATCATCCACTGGAACCAACTCGACTGGGGCCAGCGGCGTGCCGATGTCGGCTGAGCTGAGCGAGGTCTCGTCAACCATTGGAATATTCGGCGAGTTCGGGGCCAGCGGACCATACTCGACCGGTTCCCCGAGGCCGTCGGGTTGACGACGAAACAGGTCGGCTACCTCCTCAGGGCGCGGCGTGCGGAAGCGATCGAACGCAAGGTCGTTTGCGACCCAGATGGTGTCGACCCCCAGGTAGCGGGCAACCGCAGCGATCGCCGACGCATCGAGCGTGTGGTCCTGCATGCGGTCGTCGAGTGCGTAGAGCAGGTCCATTGCGCCGGGGGAGCCCAGTGGCAGCAGATCGCGGGTGACCAGCGGCTTGGTGGTGAGGCCGGGCAGGGGAGGGTCGACGGTGTAGCCCCACCGAAATGCACCGAACTCCGAACCGGGCAACTGCAAGACCCGAAACTCCGACGACGTTGAGGAGAGATCATCGGCTGCCTGCAGCCAGGCCGCCGGTGGCGTCTGGTCCCGCTCCAGCGCAGGGTCGACGAGGTTGCCGTCGAAGAGTGCGGGCAGGTTGACGATTGCCAGCAGGATCACTAGGACGGGCGCCAGCGAACGCAACCGCCACCGTGTTGCGGCCAGCGCAGCCACCAACGCCCCGGCCCCGAGCGCCAGTCCAAAGTTCGATACCGGCAACGCTCGAGTACTGCTGCGAATCGCCAAGGCCAGCGAGCTGCGTGAGTTCGCTGCCAGCGGCGACATCAACGGCGAGGCATCGTCGATCGGGTGCACCCCGACCGCAAGGATGATGCCCGCAAGGACCAGCAGCGCGGCATACCGTCGCTGGCTCCAGCGCGTGACGGCGAGGCCGGAAATGCAGACCAGCAGGAGCCCGAAGCTGATCGCGATTGCGCGGCCCGATTCCATGAAGGCCTGCGCAGCGGTGGTGGTGAATGCGTACGGGTCGCGCACGTAGAACAGCCAGTAGCCCATTCCGCGGAGGGTCTCGGTCGATGCAGAGGTCAGCGACGTGGCTTGCAGGCTTTCGCTATACCCGAGCACGTCGGCGCCGTACGCGCCCTGCGCTCGGAGCATGACGATCCACCAGAGCGAGACGGCCACACCCAGGCCGCCGATGCGTAGGGCCGCTCCCAGCGCGCGTCGCCACTCGATCGTGCGCTGCATCAGCGCGTGGAGCAACCAGAGGATTGGCGCCGGAGCAACCATCAGCACGGCGGTTGCGTTGACGGCACTGCACGAGAGCAGCACCAGCGCCATCAGTGCGGGGTGTCGCCAGCGATGCTCGCTCGTGACGGCGCGAATGGTCAGGCCCACCAGCCAGCCCACTGCGGCCCACGGCAGCAACATCGCGCTCGTACGCGAGACGTACGGAAGGATGTACGGCGAGAGTTGGTACACGACTGCAGCGGCCAAGGCACCGTGCTTGGGCATCCCCAGCAGGCGCGCCGCCCAGTAGACGCCGAGGGCCGCAAGGAACAGCAGTGTTCCAATCCACAATCGGTGTGCAACCCAATCCGGTACACCGAACTGGTCGAAAACCCAGTACCAGGGGCCTTGCGGCCACAGGTAGGCAATGGTCTGGTGCGGCACCCACCCACCGAATTGGCGAGTGTCCCACGTGAACGGCGCATCGGCAATCAGTCGACCCGGGTTCAAGTACAGGAACAACTTGGTGTCGGCGGGCATGCGGCCCGGCTTGGTCAGTAGCGCCGGCACGTAGGCGATGAGAGCGAGCAGGCCCACGGTCCACCGCGAGGTGCGCGCCGTGAGTTGCCCACGGCTCACGGAATGGCCCCCAGGACCCCGTAGAGCGCCGTCAGACCCACCAGGCCGGCGGAGCATGCCCCGATGACGTACGGCCACCAATCACGCTTGTCGCGTTCGAACCAGACAGCGGCAGAAATGAGCAGCGGGAAGGCGGTGAACAAGAAGCGCGGGCGAGCGGTGACGGTGCTGGGGAGCAACATCAGTAACAGCACGACGGTGACGTAGGCGGTGCAATACGAGGGCAGCCGATGCTTGCGCAGGAACCACAACAACAGGACCATCGTCACCACGCTGACCGCGGTGATGGTGTTGGTGGGTGACGTCAGCGGGTGAGTGAATGCCTTCACCGTGCGGCGAATCGCAGTGAGCCCGAAGCTGTTGCCTTCACCCCACGCTTCGGTCTGCACGCGGAACCACACACCCCGCTCACCCGTATGGGCATCGATCCAGAGCATGAACCCGATGATCCCGATCGGAGCAAGCAGGGGAGCGACCAGCGATCGCCACTCACGTCGATCGCGAATGGCGAAGTACGACGCAATCGCGCAGGCGGCGATCAGCGCGATGCCGTTGGGTCGCGTCGCAGTTCCCGCCGCGGCAAGGACTCCGGCGAGGAGCCATTGGCGCTGGAACAGGAACCACATACAGCCCGCGGCCAGCGTGAGCAGCAGGGCCTCGGTGTAGGCAAACGAGAGCACGAAGCTGCCTGGGAACAGGGCCATGAGCACCATCGAGCGCTCGGCAACGCGCACACCGAACAGCTCCCGAGCGAGCATGCCAACCAGCAGCACTGCGACTGCGCCGAGTACGAAGTTGGTGAACAGCGCAGCCACGGTGTCGCCGCCGGGCAGCACCTTGTCGACCAGCCGTACCAGCATCGGATACGCCGGAAAGAACGCGGCGCGAGCATCGCTGACGTCGTACGTGACATGCGGCTGCACGACGCGCGGGTACCCGGACCTGATGATCTTCAGGTACCACAGGCCGTCCCAGGAGGTGAGGACGTCCATGATTGGGCGCACGGCACTGGTGGGAATTACCTTGCTCGCATAGTGTGGGTCGGCGAAGGTGGCGTCGGGGAAGTTGTCGCGCACGATGTTGGCGTCAGCGCGCAGCTCGGCGGCGACGATGGCGGCGCCAATCATCACGCAGAGGCGAGAGAACAGGTAGACGAGGCCGGCCTTGCGAACGACGCTACGCCAGGCAGCAGTCTCGGTCAGCGGGTCGAAGGTGGGGATTTCAGCGGTGGCGGTGGTCATCGGAGAGTTGTCGAGCGTCGAAACGCAGCGACGCTAACACCCGCAGTCGTCACCAGCGGCTCATGGGCAGGACACGCCGGCGAGGGCCAAACTTTGGCGGTCGCGGGCTTGCCGCGAGCAGCAGCTTGGCCGCCCGGCCACGCTGGCCGGCATACGGCGCGAGGAGCTCCAACATCTCGTCATCGGTACCTCTGGCGCTGCCGGAGAGTGCGAAAGTGATTGCGTTCTTGAGATGAAAGTCGCCGACTGCCAGCGAATCTGGGTCGCCCAGCGCAGTGGCCATCACCGAGCCAACGGTCCATTGGCCGATACCGGGTAGAAGACGCAACTGATGCGCGGCCTGCGCGGGTGACAATTCAGCCCATTGGTGAAGTCGCTGCGCATGGCGTGCGACTTCGCGAAGGGCATTGGCTCGCTTGGTTTCGATGCCGAGCGGGTGAAACCACCCCGCGGGGAGGCTGGCCAGGTCGTTCGCCGGTGGGGGAAGGCGCAGCGTGGGGTGCGGCCCAGGTGCCCGAGCACCCAAGCGGCGAACCAGCTGATGCCATTGGCGGGTTGCTTCACCGGCGGTGATTCGTTGGCATAGAATCACCGGCAGCAGCTCGTGGTACAGCGTGTGACTGGCGCCGAAGGTTGCTGCTGGCGAGGTTCGTTGTGCAGCGAGTAGCTGCGGATGACCGGTCTCAAAGGTGTGGCCGACATCGAGCGCGCCGGTCAGCGCCGGCACATGCGCCAGCAGCCAATCGGCGCCATCACCGAACGCCTCGGCTCGCGTGTGGCCGTCGCGCCAGTCGAGATGCAGTGTGCCTGCGCCGGCGGGCGTGAACGTCGCCCGCCAGAACTCGCCCTGACTGAGCTGCGTGGTGGGGTCGTCGGTGCCGAACCTGTACACCGCAAGCACACGACGAAGTGGGTCGCTGCGAGGATGGGCAATTGACACGCCAGGCACCTGGCGAGCGTAACTGGTCGGCGTCGCGCGCGATCGGACAGTGTGGGCCATGGCGGTCATCGAACGCAGCTCGCCCACCGAAGGAGTGGTTCTCGTCACGCTCAATCGTCCGTCGTCGTTGAAGTCGATGACCGCCGAGTTGGTACAGTCGCTACACGACCACATTCGTGAGATCGCGGTTGATCCGGTGGCTCGCGTGGTGATCCTGACTGGCGCCGGGCGGGGGTTCTGTGCGGGTCTCGACCTGCGCGGCTACGGCACAGCGCCACTGATTAGTGAGAGGCGACCGGGCGCACCGCGACGGGTGCTTCGCCGCCGATGAGCGGGTGGTGACAGGCGACAAAGTGGCCCTCGCCGACCGCGCGAAGTTGTGGCTCCTCGGATCGGCAGCGGTCGTCGGCGGCCGTGCAGCGAGGGCTGAAGCGACAGCCGGGCGGCGGCAACACCGGCGAGGGTGGCTCGCCCTGAATTGCGACCTGATGCACGGCGACGTCGGGGTTTGGTACCGGGATGGAATCGATCAGCACCTTGGTGTAGTGGTGCGCTGGCGAGTCGTAGAGCGAGTCTGACGGCGCGACTTCGCAGATCTTGCCCAGGTACATCACCTGTATGCGGTCGCTGATGTTCTTGACAACTGCGAGGTCGTGAGCGATGAACACCAAGGTGAGACCATGCTTGGCCTTGAGATCCTCCAACAGGTTCAGCACCTGCGCCTGGACGCTGACGTCGAGGGCGCTGACCGGCTCGTCACAGATGATGAGTGTGGGGTCGAGGACCAACGAACGGGCGATCGAGATGCGTTGACACTGCCCGCCGGAGAACTGGTGGGCCTGGCTCTCCGCCGCACGCAGAGGGTCGATGCCAACCTCTTCCAGCAGCGCGTCGACCTTGGCGAGCTGCTCAGCATTCGAGCCGCGCTTCCAGATTACCAACGGCTCACGCACGATGTCGCGAACCTTGCGGCGCGGGTTCAGCGACGAAATGGGATCCTGGAAGATCATCTGCATACGCGTGCGTGCAGCGCGCATGTCGGCGGGAGGCAGGGCCGTGAGCTCTTTACCTTCGAAGGTGACCGAACCGCTGGTTGGTTTGGGCAACATCATCATCGCTTTGCCGGTGGTGCTCTTCCCACAGCCGCTCTCACCGACAACGCCCAGTGTCTCGCCGCGCAACACATCGAAGCTGATGCCGCTCACCGCATGCACGACGAGGCCGGTACGGCCGACCGGAAACTCCATGACCAAGTCCTCGACGCGTAGCAGCACGTCGCCCTCGGTGCGTAAGTGCGCCTTTCCGCTGCCCGCCATCAGTGAGCTCCTACCTTTTCCGCTTGCAGTTGTGCAGTGCGCTCGCGGTGCACCGGGGAACCAACCGGGTACCAGCAGGCGTAGACGTGCTCGGGATGCTCGGCTGTCATCAGCGGTGGCTCTTCCTCACGGCAACGGTCCTGCACGAACGAGCAGCGTGGCGAGAATCGGCAACCACGCGGCGGGTTGACCAGGTCCGGTGGCCGACCGGGAATCACGTGCAACCGGGTGTGGCTGGGGTCTTCAATCTTGGGAATGCTTTCCAGCAACGCCTCCGTGTAGGGCATCTTCATGTTCGCGAAGAGCACGCGAGTAGGTGCCTTCTCGACCAGCTTGCCGCCATACATCACAGCGATCTCGTCGGTGTGGCCAGCCACTACGCCCAGGTCGTGAGTGACCAGAATGACCGACATGTTGCGGTCGCGGCGCTGCTCGCCAATCAGCTCCAGAATCTGAGCTTGCACCGTCACATCGAGCGCCGTCGTGGGTTCGTCGGCGAACAACAGCGTAGGGCCGCAGCTCATTGCGAGGGCGATCATGATGCGCTGGCGCATGCCGCCGCTGAGCTCGAACGCGTACTGATCAAGGCGCTTTTCGGCCTCGGGAATGCGCACGTCCTGCAAGAGCTTGAGTGCGGTGGCGCGAGCATCTTCTTTGCTCATGTTGAGGTGGATCTTGAGGCCCTCGGCGAGCTGCTTACCGACCCGCATCACCGGGTTCAGCGACGTCATCGGGTCTTGGAAGATCATCGACATCTCCCGGCCCCAGATCTTGCGTCGCTCGTTGAGCCCAAGGTCGATGATCTCCTGCCCCTCGAACACCACTGAGCCCGACCGCTCGGTGTTGCGCTTGGGCAGTAGGCCCATGATGGAGCGCGACAGCACGGTCTTGCCGGAGCCAGACTCGCCCACGATGCCCAGCGACTTGCCGCGGTCGAGTGTGAAGCTGACGCCGTCGACTGATTTGACCAGACCGCGGTCGGTGCGGAACGCAGTGCGCAGGTCAGTGACCTTCAGCAGTGGCCCCTCGACCTGACGAGACGATGCCTGTGATTGCTGGCTCATCCGAGGGCCTCTCGTGAGTTGAAACGCTGAGCAAGCACGTCACCCAGCAGGTTGATGGACAGCACCGTCAGGAACATCACCAGCGCCGGCATCAGGGCGATCCACCATGCCCCATTTCGCAAGGGCTCGGAGCCGGCTGCGATCATGGCGCCCCACGTTGGGACGGGCGCCTCCACCGAGAGGCCGAGGAAGGCAAGCGCGCCTTCGGCGACAATCAGAATCGCCAGGCCGGCGAGTGCGAACGTGATCAGTGTTGGAACGATGTTGGGCAGAATCTCCTTGAACAGGATGCGGCTGCTCTTGGCACCGACACTTCGTGCGGCCACGACGAAGTCGCGCTGTGCGTACGCGATGGTGTTGGCACGAACAAGTCTGGTGAGCGGGGGTATCGACAGGATCACCAACGCCAGGATGATTGGCCAGAGTGGTCGCGTGTTGGCCGAGCCGGTGGTATCGGGATCGTTGAAGAAGGTGACCAGAAAGATGGCGAGTAGCAGCGCAGGAAACGCAAGCAGCACATTGGACAGGTTCTCGATGACTGTGTCGGCCCAGCCCCGGAAGTATCCGGCGACCATTCCCAGAAACGTGCCGATGGCGAGACCGAACGTAATTGCCAGCCCGGCAATGATCAACGAGTTGCGCGCACCGAGCATGGCACGAGTGAACAGGTCGAATCCGTTCTTGTCGGTGCCCATGACACCGAGGTGAGTCGGGCTGCCGACAACGGGTTTCGCCGGAGAATCGGCGAAGGCGGCCCACGTCGGCGGCAACTGGCTGATCCGCAGGTTGCCCTTGACCGCGGTGCTGCACAGCTTGTCGTTGGGCTGGCACGAGTTCTTCAGGTACGGCAACGAATTGGCGCCGATGGCGCTGATGGTGACGAACGCCAACCAGGCAATGGCGAGCCACTTGGTGATGCGCCCACGTCGCTTCACCTTGATCTTCTTGGGTGTCTCGGTGGCAATCAATGGAATCTCGGGTGCGTGCTCGTCGGTGATGACGTCGATGTCGGTCATGTCGTTACCCCAATGCCCGGCTGGCGCGGACCCTCGGGTCGATCCAGGCGTAAGCGAGGTCGACAAACAGATTGATGAAGATGTAGATCAACGCAAGAATGACCACGCAGTACTGCACCGTTGGGTACTCGCGGCTGAACACGCTCTCCACGGTGAGTCGCCCCATGCCGTTGAGCGCGAAGATCTGCTCGACGATGACCACACCGCCCATCAGTGCGCCCACGTTGACCGCAGCAGAAGTGACGAGCGAGAACAGTGACGGCCGCAGCGCGTGCTTGAACAGCATCGGCCCGGTACCGACACCTTTCGCGCGAGCCGTGGTGATGAAGTCGTTTTGTAGCGTTCCGATCATGTCGGAGCGCAGCACCCGCATGTATCCGGCGTACAACGGAATTGCGATGGTGAGCGTCGGCAGTGCAAATGCCTTGAAGTGGTCGACCGGCGAGTCCCACACACTGCGGTAGATGGAGGGATATGGAAACCACTTGTTGTTGACGCTGAAGAACAGAATCAGCAGTGGCGCCACGATGAAGTTGGGCATGCTGAGCATGGCGAACGCCGAGGTGGTGGCTGCACGATCGAAGCGTGAGTTCTGCTTGTAGGCCGACCACACAGCGGTGGGCACCGCAATGCCCAGAGCGAGAATCTGGCCGTAGACCATCAGGTAGAGCGAGACGGGCATCGCCCGTTTGATCTCTGTGGCAATTGACTGGTTGGTGCGGAAGGTTGTACCCCAGGTGCCGGTGACGAAATCTCTCAACCAACTGAAGTATTGAGCGATCAGCGACTTGTCGAGGCCAAGGTCTTCGATGACCTTGGCTGACTGCTCGGGTGTTGCTCCGGGCCCGGTCTTGAGGGCAACGACGACATCGGTGCCTCCAGGAAGGAAACGGAGCGCGATGGAGGCGAGGAAGGTGACCACCACCACGACGAATACGGTTTGCGCGAGTTTGCGAAGCACATATCGCATGACGTGGTGGTGGTCCCTTCTCAGCTCTCAGTAGTGGTGTGGATTACTGCTCGACCCAGAGGGTCATTGGGTAGAAGGTGCCCGAGATACCTGCGCCGAAGACGGAGTTGCCGCCATCGGGAAGCGGGAACGTCACCGGTCCATGCACGCCTTGCCGATACAGGATGTCCCACGTCGTGTAGCTGCCCCAGAGGTTGTAGCACTGGGTGCCGAACAACTTGTTGACCTCTTCGGCGATTGCCTTCTTGCGGACCGGGTCGGCGCTGGCCCGGTTCTCGTCGAGCAGAGCGTCGAGCTGCGGGTCGCGGATGCGGCCGAAGTTCAACGCCAGCTGTCCGACGGGCGGGGCTGCGCTGGAGTGCCACCAGTGGTACTGCTGGTCAAGGTCGAAGCCACCGTGGTTGCGCCACTGGAAGACCTGGAAGTTACCGAGCAGAGCGGTGACGATGTAGCTGCCCTGGTCGATTTGGTCGATGGTGACGTTGTCGACGCCGGCCTCTGTAAACCACTGCTGTTGCTGCTGCGCGATGGTGAGGTTGGTCTGGTCCTGAGTGGTGGCCAATGAGAGGTTGATCGGGCCGGGGAAATCTACCTTGTATGCCGCGATGAGCTCCTGCGCCTTGGCCATGTCCTGAGCCTCCGGGAAACCGGTGTGCTCGAGGTACCCAACCTGGGTGGGCGAGAACGGCCCGAATGCAATCTGGTTGAGGCCGGCACCGATGGTGTCGATGATCAGCTGCGTGTCGGAGGCATAGGCCAGCGCACAACGGACGCGAACGTCGGTCAGCGGTGAGCCTTCCTGCGACACGTGCAGCAGGGTGTAGGCGGTCTCGGCGTTGTTGTCGATGATGGTCTGGCCGAACTCGCCCGAGGCCGTGTTGTCGACGATGGTCTCAGAGTTGGTGGTGTGGATGATGTCCACAGTGCCGCTCTTGAGCGCGTCGCGACGGTTCAAGCCATCACTGATCGGGCGGAACTCGATGGCATCGAGGTACGGGTACGGTGCGTTCCAGTAGTCGGGGTTCTTCGTCATCGAGAACACTTCGTTTGGCTTGTAGTCCTGGTACACGAACGGGCCGGTGCCAACAGGCTTCGACTTGAGCGTGTCGTCGGTGTCGCTGGCGGTCAGCCATGTGGGTGAAGCTTCCATGCCAGCTGCACCCATCAGCGCAAACGGGAATGCTGCCCACGAGGTGCTCATCGTGACAACAGCCGTCATTGGGTCGGCGGGGTCAACCGCGATTGTGGTGACGGGCCTGAGAATGTTGCCGGTGAGGATGCCCTCCTTGGCGCGGGTGAGGTTTTCGACGATGGCAGCTCCGTCGAACGGCGTGCCGTCGTGGAAGGTGACGCCCTCGCGAGCGGTGAGCTTCCATTCGGTGTAGTCGGCATTGGGCGTCACTGCCGAGGCCAGGTACGGGCTCCAGCTGCCGGAGTCGTTGGGAAGCGTCAGCGAGTCGTAGATGTTGCGGATTACCTGGTAACAGGCGATTGCGCAGACCATCTCGGCTGGACGCCACGGGTTGGACGTGTCGGCCTCAAGACCGAACACCAGCTTGCCGCCGGGTACGGCGACCTCTTCGGCGGCGGTGGTGGGCGGCGGCGCCGTCGTTGCGACCGCAGCGGTGGTTTCGGTGCCCGCGGGACCTGTGGTCTCCGAGCCCGGCGATGACGCGTCGGTGGTTGTGCTGTTGCTATCGCCGCCGCCGCAAGCGGCGCCGATCAAGCCGGCACTGATGACCAGAACGGCCAGCAGGCGGCCAGGCTTGCGCCGTGACTGAGTGCTCGATTGACTCATTCTCTTCCCCCAATTCGTATGTGCGTGAGTACGTCGTTGCCGAGGCGCCGTGGACACAGATGTGACCCCCATCACACCTCGGTGAACGCACCTTAGCCACAACCGTGTGGACGCAGGCAACACAGAGCTACCGTCGACGAATGCGACGAATGCGACGAATGCGACGACTGCGGGAGCACTGCTTGACCGTTCCGCTGCCGCATCGATACTCATTGCGACACCGAAGCGTTGAACCCGCGATGGCGCTTCACGCGGCGGCGGTCGCTGCTGGAGTGCCGGTGTATCGCGACCCCGCGACGGGTTACTCGGTGTTCACTGCGGCATTTCTTGCCGATCGCGGCTACTGCTGCGAGAGCGGGTGTCGTCACTGCCCGTACGCGTCCGGGACGCCCGACAAGAGTTGAAGTAGCGTCGGCTCAATGGCCAACGATCCAATTCCCTCCCTTCGAATCGCACCCAACAAACCGTTCTCGCTGGCGTCGCACGATCCAGGCGCGACTCTTGGGTGGCACAAGGAGTCGGCCAAGGTCGAACTCGATCGTGTGAAGCTACGTCTCGATGTCCTGCAGCAGCGCCTCTATGCGGAGGAGAAGCACAGTGTGCTGCTGGTCCTGCAGGCAATGGACGCAGCGGGCAAGGACGGCACCATTCGCAATATGCTTGCCGGGCTCAACCCTGCGGGTTTTCACGTGTCCAACTTCGGTGTGCCCGGCGGGCCCGAGACGCAGCACGATTACCTGTGGCGTGTGCACTCCGAGGCGCCGGCCAAGGGGCGCATCGGCATCTTCAATCGCAGCCATTACGAGGATGTGCTGATCGTGCGAGTGAAGAACTTTGCGCCGCGAACGGTCTGGTCGAAGCGCTACGACCACATTCGTGGCTTCGAGGAGTTGCTCGGTGACGAAGGCACCACGGTCGTCAAGTGTTTCCTCAATGTCTCGAAGGAGGAGCAGCGGGTGCGATTGCAGGAGCGCATCGACGACCCCGAGAAGCGCTGGAAGTTCCGCGTTGGTGATTTGGACGATCGCAAGCTGTGGCCGAAGTACCAGCAGGCGTATCACGATGCCATCGAGCGCACGACGACGGCGGCCGCTCCCTGGTACGTGGTACCGGCCGACCGCAACTGGGTACGCAACCTGGCCGTCGCGAAGATCCTGTTGCATCACCTGGAGAAGCTCGACCCGGAGCTGCCGCCGTCCGAGAAGGGCATCGAAGGGCTTGTCGTTCAGTGATTCGTTCAGTGATTCGTTCAGCGACGCCGTCGGCTCGGCGCTCGTCTTCCCGATTGTTTCGCGATGTGAAGAGATTGCGAGATACCGCTCGTGGCGCTTGACGAATTGTAAAGTCTTTCCGCTATGTCTGTGATTGTCCCGACCTCGTTGTACAGCGCGCTGCAGGCGTTGGCCGACGCCCCTGACGCCACAGTCCTGGCGGGTGGCACCGACCTGATGGTCGAGCTCAACAGCGGCCATCGGCAGGTCGCGTCGGTCATTGCAGTCACCCGCGTCGCTGAGCTGTGCAGCTGGTCGCACGACCCCGAAGCTGCACTGCTGCACATCGGCGCTGGTATCACCTATGACGAGATCGCTCGCGAGCCACTTGCCCAGTGGGTGCCGGCGCTGGCGCAGGCCGCACGAACGGTGGGGTCACCACAGATTCGCCATGCGGCAACGATCGGCGGAAACCTGGGTACCTGCTCACCAGCAGGCGACGGTCTTCCGGTGTTGGCGGCGCTCGACGCTGTGGTCCATCTCGCCTCGCTCAGTGGCACGCGCAACATGTCATTCGCGGACTACATGGTTGGGCCGAAGCGCACGGCGCGTCAACCCGGCGAACTGATCACCGGTGTCACGGTGCCGGTGGTTCGAGGTTGGCAGGGCTACAGCAAGGTCGGGGTTCGCAACGCAATGGTGATTGCAGTGGCCAGCGCTGCTCTGGTGGCCAATACCGACTCACGGACCGTCCGCGTGGCCCTGGGCTCGGTGGGGCCCACCATCCTGCGTTGTCCTGAGGCGGAAGCTTTCGCTGCCGCTCACATCGACTTCGCGGCGGGTTCGGCGAATGACTCTGTCGTGGAACAGTTCGCCGGGCTCGTGCGTGCCGCAGCCCGACCCATCGACGACCATCGATCCTCGGCTGCCTATCGCCGCCACGCCGTCGGTGTGCTTGCCGGCCGCCTCCTCCGAAGGGCATTTCCTGATGGCTGAGAACCAGCTGTATTCGCTGCACGTCAATGGTGAGACGCGCGAGGTCCGCGACGCGTGGTTGGGCGAGAGCCTGCTGTTCGTGCTGCGCGAGCGTCTTGGCCTGATGGGCAGCAAGGGCGCGTGCGAGCAAGGGGAGTGTGGCTCGTGCAGCGTGTTGGTCGACGACGCGTTGGTGTGCAGTTGCCTGGTGCTGGCAGCGGCAGCCGTGGGCCAGCAGATCGTTACCATCGAGGGCGTGGCGCCCGTTGGTGCGCCCAGCGATGTGCAGCAAGCGTTCGTCGATGCTGGCGCTGTGCAATGTGGCTTCTGTACTCCCGGCCTCATCATGGCCACGCACTCCTTGCTGGAACGTTCGCCCGAGCCATCCGAGATGGAGATCCGCGAGGAGCTGTCCGGCAACATCTGTCGCTGCACCGGCTATGGCCGCATCATCGACGCGGTGCAACGGGTCGCAGCAGCGCGTGTCGCCGTCAAGAGTCGTGTCTTCATGAGCGGTGCCGAGTCATGACCGATTCGGCAACTCGCACCGAGCTTCGCGGTCGGCTGGGCGACAGCATCGCCCGACCAGACGGGGTATCCAAGGTGCAGGGCACGTTTGCGTTCTCTGGCGACCTCAGCGCCGATGGGTTCCTGTGGGGCGCAACCTTGCGATCGCCCCACCCACATGCGCGAATCGTGCGTATCGATGTGTCGGGTGCGTGGAAGATCAGTGGCGTCGAAGCGGTCATCACGGCAGCCGACGTCCCCGGGAAGCGCACGTACGGGTTGATCAGCGACGACCAGCCGGTGTTTGCCGACGACGTCGTTCGCTTCGTCGGCGAGCCGATCGCGGCCGTTGCGGCCGACCATCCCGAAACCTGCCGGCGGGCGCTGGCTGCGATTGTCGTTGAGTACGAGGTGCTGCCCCCGCTGGTGGACCCCGAGCGGGCAATCGACGGGTCGCATGCGCCAATCCACCCTGACGGCAACGTGATTCGTCGCCAGCGCATCGTCCGTGGCGACCAAACCATCCAGGGCCCGGTCATCGTCGAAGGCACTTACGAGATGGGGATGCAAGATCAGGCATTCCTCGGCCTGGAGGCAGCGCTGGCGTTGCCTGACAGCGGCGGCGACGGCATCGAACTGTTCGTTGCCACCCAGTGGCTGCACGAAGACCAGAAGCAGATTGCGGCGTGCCTTGGGTTTCCGGTTGACAAGGTTCGCCTCGCCCTTGGCGGTGTTGGCGGCGCCTTCGGCGCGCGTGAAGACATCAGCCTGCAGGTGCACACCTGTCTATTGGCGCTGCGCACCGGCCGGCCGGTGCGAATGGCGTACAGCCGCGAGGAAAGCTTCCTGGGCCACGTGCACCGACATCCCTGCACCATCTGGATGCGGCATCACGCGGACCACAACGGTCGAATTCTGCGCGTCGAGGCTCGCTTTGTGTTTGACGGCGGCGCCTATGCCTCCACGTCGTCGGCGGTACTGATCAACGGCATCACCCATGCACAGGGCCCGTACAAGTGCGAGAACGCAACCGTCGACGGGTGGGCTGTGCGTACCAACAACCTGCCGTGTGGCGCGATGCGTGGCTTCGGCGTGGTGCAGGCGTGCTTCGCTCATGAGGGCCAGATGGACAAGTTGGCTGTTGCGGTCGGCTCCGACCCGGTTGCTATTCGTCTCCTCAACGCGATGCAAACTGGCGACCGACTGATCACCGGTCAAGTGATCGAGAACGTCGCGCCGGTTGCTCGTTGCATTCGTGAGACCGCGGCGCTGCCGCTGCCCTCGCAGCCCGTGGGCGGCCACGACCTCGACCCGTTGCGGTTGCCAGGCGGTAGTGGGCTGACTGCCGACGTCAGCCACATTCGCCGTGGCATCGGGTGGGGCGTTGCCATCAAGAACCTGATGTACAGCGAGACGTTCGACGACTACTCCACGGCTCGCGTGCGATTGGCCGATGGGGTTGCCTCGGTCAAGTTCGCGACGTCAGAAGTCGGGCAAGGTTTTGTTACCATCGCCGGGCAAATTGCGCGCAGCGTCCTTGGTGTTGACGATGTCATCATCGAACCCATCGACACCACCGTTGGCTCCGCCGGTTCCACCTCCGCGTCGCGCCAGACGTGGATGAGCGGGGGAGCGGTCGACGGTGCGTGCCGGCTTGTTCGCGAGCAACTGTTCCAACACGTCGGCCAGATGCATGGCATCGATCCGCTGCGTCTCACCATCGACGGTCGCGACGTGGTCGACGCCGAGGGCAGCCTGCGGGTCCCGGTGACCGACGCTTCCGCGGGTCTCGAACTGGACCAGACGTTCGAGCACCACCACCGACCGACCGAGGATCTCGACGAGTTCGGCCAGGGCAACTGCCACACCGCGTTCGCGTTTGTCGCGCACCGCGCAGTGGTCGATGTCGACGTCGAGTTGGGGCTGGTGAAGGTGGTGCAGATTGCGACCGCGCAAGACATTGGTCGCGCGCTCAATCCGCTCAGCGTCGTTGGCCAGATCGAGGGAGGCATTGCGCAGGGCCTTGGCCTCGCCGTGATGGAGGAGATCATCCAGATCGACGGGCACGTGCGCAACGCCAGCTTCACCGACTACCTGCTACCGACGTTCCTCGACATGCCAGACGTAGCGATCTCGCTGATCGAGGAGCCCGACCCCATGGCCCCACTGGGCGCGAAGGGCGTCGGCGAGCCGCCCACCATCTCGTCGACGCCAGCAATCGTTGCCGCCATTCGCGACGCCCTCGGACGTGACCTGACAAGGGTTCCCGTGCGCCCCAGCGACATCTGCCTTCATAGTTAGTGCGACCGTCGGGCGCTCTTCGCGCTCAGGGGTGTCATCGGTTAGGTTGCAGGACGTGTCGAACGAACGTGAAATCATGTCCTGGGAGATTTTCGGCGAGGCGTCGCGTGTGCTTGCTCAGCTGGTCGCTGACGACTACGAGCCCGACATGATCTTGTCGATCGCTCGCGGTGGTCTGTTGATCGGCGGCGCGCTCGGCTACGCCCTCAGCGTGAAGAACGTCTACACGATGAACGTCGAGTTCTATACCGGTGTCGACGAGCGCCTCGAGGTGCCTCGCATCCTGCCGCCGGCCCCCGACTTCGTGGATGTCAGCGACGCCCGCATTCTCATTGCGGACGACGTGGCCGACACCGGCCACACGTTGCGCAGTGTGATGGAGTTCTGTGAGGGCAAGGTTGCTGAAGTGCGCATAGCCTGCCTCTACGAGAAGAGCCACTCGGTCGTCAAGTGCGAGTACGTATGGAAGCACACCGACCAGTGGATCAACTTCCCATGGAGCGACAAAGACCCGGTGGCCAAACGCGACTGGTCCGTCAAAGACGCTTGACGAGTTGGGCTACACCCTCGCTCACGGCGGTGAGTCGGTTGGGAAGTTGGTCAAATCCTCGGCGTTCAACACCGGTGTCGATGACCGCCTCGAGGATCTGGGGGTAACCAGTTCCGGTCGCCGGGACTGGACACACCCAGAATTAACTTTGGGACGCCGGCCACCCAGAAACTCTTTGCGCGCGCAAATGGGTGGAGGCTGTCCGGAGGTTGGATGGGTCGTTTGCGTCGAAGCACAGGTCCACCGACCGCACGCTCATACGGCGAGTGGTGCCTCGCACCCTGCCGCCCGACCGAATGAGGTTGTCATACGCCGCGCAGGATCACCTGCGCCGCATTGCGGCCGCTGGCACCCCAGACCCCGGCGCCGGGGAACGTGGCCGCGCCGGTGATGAAGAGGCCCTTCACGGGCGTCTCGTAGCGCGTCAGCTCCGGGTTCTTGTTGTGGAGCGCGGCCAGCGGGCCACCCGCGAAGCTGGTGGCATGGCCGTGAGGTAGGTGGAACTCGCGCTCGTAGCGTTCGGGTGTCATTGCTCGCCACTCGACGATGCTGTCCTTGAAGCCGGGCTCGGCGAGGCCGGCGAAGAGGTCGAGCCAGCGAGCGGGCTCCCCGCTGCTGGCCCAGCCGCCTGGTAATCCGTACGGGGTGTAGAGCGTCTCCAGACTGAGGATGTGGCGATCCTTGGCGGTGAGGGTTGTGTCGCCCACCGATGGCACGTTGGCGATCAGGCCCGGCCGTTCAAGCACGCCGCCGGTCGCCATCAACTGGTACCCGCGGTGCATGTCGGCCAGCGTGGGTGCGATCGCGTAGGTCGCGGTGAGATCGCCCTCCAGGCCAGCTTGCTGGGCGGCCCGCAGGTGCGGCACCGACGTCATGACCGCGTCGAGTTTGGACTCGTATCCGTCGTCGTGGGGGATGGCCCGCCAACGCCTCACCATGTCGTGTGCCTGCGGCGGTGCGTTGGTGAGCCACGACAGAAAGGTCTCGTGTGGGTTGCACGCGGAGATCACGATCGGCGCCGTCACTTCAGTGCCGTCGGCCAACGTGACGCCGCGCACACGCTCGCCCTCACACGTGATGGCCGCCACCCGGGTGCTGGTGCGTACGGTGCCGCCGGCAAGCTCGAGTGCTGCGCGTAGGGTGCGCGGCACCTCGCCGCTACCGCCAACGGGGCGGCCAACCGTGCCCACGTGGCGCAGCGCGTAGGTCAATGCCCCAAGCCCACTTCCCTTGAACTCGGGGGAGATACCCCACACCATCGGCCCCACCAACATTCCTGGGCCCTGCAATGCGTCGGTGGTGAAGTACTCGCGCATCACATCGCCAGCAGTGCGCCGGCTCCATCGCAGCAGAGTGGAGACGCCGCCTCCTTTCCTGGCGATCACCTTCTTCGTCAGACCGCTGAACGATGGCGGGTCGTTGGCCGCGTCGAACACCAGCTTCACCGCGGGCATCGCGGCCTTCACATAGCGGCGGTAGCCGTCGACCTCCTGCGGGTAGTTGCGCTCGATCGAGTCCAGCGTTTGTTCGAGCGAGTGGTAGCTGGCCCAGGCTGCGCCGCCGCTCCACGACATGTTGACCTGCGCCGGCTCCACATCGAGATAGCGCAGCCCGTGGCGTGCGAGCCCCAACTCTTCGATCACGGGCGTCGTGCGAAAGGTGATGTGGTCGCAGTTGCAGATGTTGACGATCGCTCCGGCGAACTCCTCGCTGGCGGCGGTGCCACCGACCGAGTCGCGAGCTTCCACGATCAGGGTCCGCAGGCCGCCACGGGCGAGATAGGCGGCGCACACCAGCCCGTTGTGGCCACCACCCACCACAATCGCGTCGTAGTCGCTGCCGGCAGTCGGGGTCGCACTCATCGGCCCATTCTGCCGGGTGGAAGTGGCCGCGCAGGTAGCGTGCAGAGGTGACTCGCGTTCGTTACTTTCCCGACCTCACCGGCCCACAGGTTGCCGAGCTGCTCACTGACCGCAGCATTCTCGTGCAGCCGCTGGGCGCCATCGAGCAACACGGCCCCCACCTTCCACTCAGCACCGACTCAGTGGTCGCGACGGCAGTGGCGGAAGCGGCGGTTGCAGAGGTGGGCGACGAGTTGGACGTCTGGCTGCTGCCCACGTTGGAGTACACGAAGAGCAACGAACATGCATGGAGCGCCGGCACGGTGTGGCTGAGTGCGACCACCCTGATGGCCGTGCTCGACGACCTTGGGCGGTGCATTGCGACCACACCGGCGAAGCGCCTGGTGTTTCTCAACGGCCATGGCGGCAACAGCGCGCTGCTGAATGTCGCCAACCGTGAGTTGCGTCTTGCCCACGGGCTGATGACGTTCGTAACGCACCCGGGCGTACCGCCGGACCAAGGCGGCACGTCGCCCGTCAACGAGTTGGGGATGGGTGTGCACGGTGGCACAGACGAAACGTCGCTGATGCTGCACCTGGCCCCGAACCTGGTGAACATGGACCTCGCCGAGCGGCGCGTGCCCGAGGCGTTGGCGATGAATCAGTACGTTCGCTTCGGTGGCCGGGTGAGCTTCGGGTGGATGTCGAACGACTTCTTCCCTGACGGCTACATCGGCGACCCAACAGCGGCCACAGCCGAGTTGGGCAAGCAATTGTTCAAGGGCGCCGTTCGCGGATTTGGTGAGGCGCTACGCGAGATCTCCACCTTCAACTTCGGCAGGCCGAAATGAGCACAAACACGATACGTCTCGACGAGTTGCGCGTTGATGGCGACCGGCTGTGGGCGCGGCTGGAGGCGCTGGGTGAGATTGGCGCGGTGCTCGGCCCGAATGGCGAGCGGGGGAACGCACGGCTTGCACTGACCGACGAAGATCGCGATGGCCGCGATGTGGTGATGAGCTGGATGCACGACCTTGGTCTGTCGGTCGTGATTGATGCGGTGGGCAATGTGATCGCTACCCGAGCGGGTACCGACGCGGGGGCCGCGCCGGTGATCGTTGGTTCGCACATCGATACCGTCCGCACGGGTGGCCGCTTCGACGGCAACCTCGGTGTGTTGGCGGGTCTCGAAGTGCTGGAGACGTTGGAGCAGCACAGTGTCTCGACGGTGCACCCCATCAGTGTTGCGTTCTTCACCAACGAGGAGGGGGCGCGCTTTCAACCCGACATGCTTGGCAGCTTGGTGTACGTCGGTGGCATGGCAGTGGAGGACGCGTTGGATGCCTGCGCGGCCGACGACGGTGCACGCCTCGGCGACGAACTCGCGCGCATCGGCTATGCCGGGCCGCAGCCATGCCCGGTAGCTGCCGCGCCGCACGCATGCGTCGAGCTACACATCGAGCAAGGTCCGGTGCTGGAGGACGAAGGCATCACGATCGGTGCTGTCACCGGCGTGCAGGGCATCTCGTGGACGGAGCTCACCATCACCGGCCAGTCGGCGCACGCGGGCACCACGCCGATGCGGTCGCGGCACGACCCGGGCTACGTGGCGGCCGCAATCACCACCGGTGTACGCGCCATCGCGGTGGAGATGGGTGGCGCCCAGGTGGCAACTGTCGGTCGGTGTGAGTTTCACCCCAACCTGGTGAATGTGGTGCCCTCGACGGTGACGATGACGGTCGATCTGCGCAATACGGACGAGGCGTTGTTGCAGCGGGCCGAGGCGCTCTTTGCTGCGCTGTGCGAGCACCTGGCATTGGAAGAAGGCGTCACCATCGAACGGCGCGCGTTGGCTCGCTTCCAGCCGGTCGAGTTCGATCTGACGATGATTGAGCTGGTGGAAGCAACCGCTCGCCGGTTGGGTCACTCGACCAAGCGGATGCCCAGCGGCGCGGGCCACGACGCCCAGATGCTGGCGAGGGTGTGCCCCACCTCGATGGTGTTCGTGCCCAGCGTGAACGGTCTGTCGCACAACATCGCTGAATACACGACGCCATCGGACATCACCGCCGGCGCCGATGTCTTGCTGCAAGTGGTGCTCGCCACCGCTGGCACGCTGCCGCCCGTCGTTTGAGGAGTAGCTCGTCTGATCCTCACACTGATACTGGTCCAACTGCCGATCTAGCCGAGCACAGCCAGACGTACGGCGCGCAAAGGGGGCGCCGGCCGCAGCCCGACGCCCCCTTTGCGGTAACTCGTTCAGGTATCGAGTTCGATCAGAGCTTGATCGAGGGATCGATGAACTGGTTGGTGACGATGTCCTCGGCCTTCAGGCCTTCCTTCGGCGGGCTGTCCTTGGCGGTGTAGACCGGCGTTGCCTTCGCGATGAGGTCGTTGACACGGGCCATGTCGAAGCTGCCCATCACACCATCGGTGCCGTTGGCAACGAGGCCGTCAGCCTTGATGGTGGCCACGCCGTAGTCGGCTGCACCCTGGGTGTAGGTCCAACCAAAGTCAGCACCGAACGTGCTCGACGCGTCGAGAATGATCGCGTTGGTCCGTGCGGGGCTGTTGACGTAGTCGACGCTGGCCTGCTGGATGATCGGCACCAGCTTCTTGAAGCAGTCGGAGTACTTGGTGATGTTCTCCGGCTTGGTAGCGATCGACTCGGCGTAGTTCTTCCAGCCGACATCGTTGATGTACTGGTACTTGACTTCCTTGCCCCAGTCCTTCAACTCGTTCTTGTAGAGGTACGGCTCGGCCGAGCCGAAGCCCTGCTGTGCCGACTTGCCCTCGTCGGTGACGAACAGGCTGGGGTCGCCGGTGTACGAGCCGTCGACCTGATCCTTGGACAGCACACCGGTGGCGGTGAAGAAGTCCATGTAGGCGGCACCCCCGAAGTAGCGGATCTTCACACCAGCCTTACCAAGGCCGGCGATGTCGGTGACATCGGGGTAGGTTGCCGGGTCCCACATGATCATCTGCGGGTTCTTTTCGAAGCCCGACTCGATGGCCACGGTAGGGAACGTTGCCGAGTTCTGGATGGCCTCGTCGGTGTACACATAGCCGAGGAGAATGCTCTCGTTCTGATACATGATTGACGTGACGCTCTGGAAGTTCTGCGCTGCACCACCGGACTGGATGGAGATCTTGACACCGGTGTCGGCGCCGGTGGCGTCGATCAACGGGCCGGTGACGATTGCCTTGGCCTTGTCGATGGTGTAGCCCGCACCGACCATTTGGTACAGGAAGCCGTGCTCTGCCTCGGGCATCCAGTCGGTTTGAATGGTGACGGTCTCCGGGCAAATGCCGGCAAGTGCACCGGCGGCGCTGGTGGGCGTCGTTGCGTCGCTGCTGCTCGTCTTGTCGTCGCCACATGCTGCAAGCACAAGTGCTGCGAGCACGGGAAGGGCGAGCAGTTTGCTGCTGCGTCGGTTAATCATGTGGGCTCCTTTGTAGTTGTTCACGCTGGGTTCGGGAGGCTGCGAGCAGCCTCCCGGTTGGATTGGGGATCTGGTGGCTGCCGGGTCAGCGAGTCGATTCATGCCAGTGACCCACAACGATCTTGGTGAGCCATCCGAAGAGCAAGAAGACGGTGATACCCAGCAGAGCCACCAGGATGAGCCCGCCGTAAATCAGCGGGAAGCGGATCTTTTGACGGTACTCCTCGATGACGATGCCGATGCCGGGCATGCCGCCAGAGCGGAAGAACTGCTCGCCGACGACGGCACCAATGACGGAGAGGCCTGCCGAGATACGGAAGCCGGTGAAGATGGCCGGCATTGCTGAGGGCAACTGCAGTTTTCGGAGGCGAGTAAAGCGCGAGACCTCGCTGAGTGTGAAGAGATCGTGCTGCCCCTTATCCGCCGAGAGCAGGCCGAACAATGTGTTACTGGCCACGGGGAAGATGGAGATCATCACGCACACGAAGATGCGTGGGCCGAGCCCGCCACCGAAGACAGCCGCGATGAGTGGCACGACAGCCAGCACTGGTGTGGCCTGCAGGGCGACGAGGTATGGATACACGGCCTGTTCGGCCCACTTTGCGCGAGCCATGATGACAGCAAGTGTCATACCGATCACGATGGTGATGGCCAGGCCGATGCCGGAAACGAGCCCAGTCCAGGCGAGGCCATTGATCAGCTTGGCGCGCGGCGCGGACTGAAGGAAGGCTTGGTCGACGACGGTGAACGGCGACGGCAGCATGAAGCTTGGCTTGTCGAAGAACTTTCGCACGCCGACTTCGTGCATCCACTGCCAGAAGCCGAGGAAAAGGATGAAGACAGCCAGCGGCCCGACGACGATGCTCCACTGGAACTTGCTGTGGGGCGTGGGCGGGGGAGCATCGAGGAGAGAGGTCTCCACTCCGCCGGCATCGTTGCCGGGGGTGATAAACGGTGAGGTGGGCGCGATGGAGCTGGTCATGCGTGGGCGTCGCGCAGCTCGTGGGAAATCTCGCCTGAGAGGCGGGCGAACTCGGGGTCGAATCGCAGCTCGGGCAGACGTGGGTATTCGAAGGGAACCTTGAACTCGGCGACGATGCGGCCCGGGCGGGCGCTCATCACCAGGACACGTGTCGAGAGAAAGACGGCCTCGCTGATGGAGTGGGTGATGAACAACCCAGCGAAGCGCTCACGACCGAACAGTCCGATGACTTCGTCATTGAGTCGTTCGCGGGTGATTTCGTCGACCGCACCAAACGGTTCGTCGAAAAGGAACACCTTTGGATCGAGCACCAGGGTGCGCGCCAGTGATGCCCGCATCTTCATGCCGCCGGAGAGTTGTTTGGGGTATTTGCGCTCGAATCCGGCGAGGCCGACCAGCTCGACGCTGGCCTGGGCACGGCGTCGGCGTTCGGCCTTCGGTATGCCCTGCAGCTCGGCCAATAACTCCACGTTGCGCAGCACGTTGCGCCACTGCAACAGCGTGGCGTCTTGGAAGACATATCCAACCTTGGCGCGGTCGACCATGACTGAGCCGGTGGTGGGCGGGTTGAGGCCGGAAGCAATCCTCAACAGGGTGCTCTTGCCGCAGCCAGACGGGCCAACGACGGTGACGAACTCGCCGGGGGCGACATCGAAACTGGTCTCGCTGAGCGCGTGCGTGCCATCGGGGTAGACCATTGACACACCGTTGAACCTGAGAGCTGGAGCAGTACCCATCTGGAGAACCATAGTTGGTGCGGCCGTTGCTTCCCGCCCTGTGGTGTTCATCAGTGCATCACCATTCCGCCGCTTACATTCATGGCCTGTCCCGTGCAGTAGCGGGCCTGGTCGGAGGCCAAGAAGAGTGCCATATCGGCGACTTCGCCGGGCTCCGCGCAGCGCCCAAGGGGCGACATTGCGGACCACTTGGCAACCATCTCCGGCGTGCGCGTGGCGGCACCCATCTCGGTGAGGACATAGCCCGGACAGATGCAGTTCACCCGGATACCATGCTCGCCCAGTTCGATTGCCGAGACACGTGTGAAGCCGATGACTGCAGCCTTGGAGGCCGCGTAGTGCGCCTGGTTGGGAGAACCCACCTTGCCGCCCATGCTCGCCATGTTGATGATGGAGCCGCCGCCCTGCGCGGCGCCGATCATCGCACGCGCGGCCACCTGGGTGGTCAGCAGCATTGCCCGCACGTTGATGTCGAAGGTGCGGTCCCAGTCGTCGACGGTGATGTCGAGCAGCGGCGCAATATGCAGGATTCCTGCGTTGTTGACCAGCACATCAATGCCGCCGAGGGCGTCGATTGCGGTCTGTGTGACCTCGCGTGCGTTGGCAGGGTCGGCCAGGTCGACGTCGAGCGCCTGCGCCCCTAGCCGTTCGGCAGTGGCTCGGCACTGATCGCCCTCGCGGTCGAGGAGAGCGAGGCTGGCGCCTTCGGCGGCGAAGGTTTCGGCAATGGCCGCACCGATGCCGCGGGCCGCCCCGGTGATGAGGACTCGCCTGCCGGCGAGGCGGCCTAGTGCGGGGGCATCGCGTTGGGTCACCATGACGTCGACCATCGTAGGACAGCGACGGTTACCACTTGCGCGAGGTGGTGTGAACAGTCTGTTTCAAAATCGCGGCCGAGTCCACGCGCCAAGCCGGATCCGCGTGTGTGCGCTTTTGCTCGTCTGGCGGGCGAAAGTGTTCAAACGCTGGGCGTTAAGGGGTGCTGACTACGTGGCCGGCGCGGATGACGATGCGGGCCGCGGGGGCGAAGGCGATAGCCTCGCGGACAGTGTCTGCGGGGAGAATCACCAGGTCAGCGATATCACCAACAGCGGTTCCGGCGGCTGGCAGACCCATCATGCGGCGGACGGCGCTACTCACCATGGTGTAGGCGACGGACGGTACGACATGGCCAGCCATGATCATCAGCGACGCCGTCTCCAGGCAGTCGCCGCGGCCAACTGGGTTGAACGGATCCTGCAGGTTGTCGGCACCGGCAGCAACGTTGACACCCGCTGCCACCAGCAGGCCGACAGGGGTCAGTGCCCGCGGGGTGCCAACGTGATGGTCGCGGCCCTGCAGGAACAGGTTGCTGCTGGGCAGCGCAACGACCGAGATGCGTGCGGCCGCCAGCTTTTCGGCGACGCGTTGCTGCACCGCCTCCGGTTGCATCACCAGACTGACGCAGTGGCTGGCGGCCACTCGGTGGGGGAACCCGGTGCGCAGCACTCGGTCGGCCAAATCCTCGAGCGAGAAGCGTGCATGATCGAGCGTCTCGTCGGTGTGCAGGTCGACGGGCAAGTTGGCCGCGGCAGCCATTGCCAGGAAGTTGTCATTGGCCGCGACGGGATCGTCTTCCAGGTGCGGGCAACCGCCGATTCCATCGATCCCCAATGCGACTGCTTCGCGCAGCAGCGCCCTCTGTTCGGCCCCGGCGGCACCGATGCTCGGCCAGCCACAGAGCGCGAACACCTCGATGCTGACCAGACCCGCAAGACGGTCGCGAACACGCAGGAGCGCGTTGATTGACGTCAACCCATTGGCCTCGGTGAGGTCAGCATGCGTTCGAATGGCAGTGGCGCCATTGGCGACGATGAGGCGAACTGCGCGCTCGGCACGTGCTTCGGTGTCGGCCTCGGTGATGCGTTCGCGGGCGGCCTCGATGTTGATGATCGCGCCCATCAGGTCGCCCGTCGGGTTCGGCACCGTCTTGGCAAGGAAGGCCTTGTCGAGGTGCGCGTGCGCTTCCGCCATTGCGGGCAACAGCAACCGGCCGGCGGCGTCGAGTGTCGTCGCCCCGAGTCCTGGTCGGTCGGTGACAACGCCGTCCACGACGTGCACCGTCGTGACGGTGCCATCTGGGAGCAGCGCGTTGGTGATGGTGAGCGAAGTCGCTGGGCTCATCGCACTGACGGTAGATCAGCCACCGGCCACCGACCCCACTCGCGCCCGCGGGTCGCTGGCGCCGGCCCAGAACCCGTTGGCGTCGCGGATGATGACCTGAGCGTGGCCGAAGTCGCTGTCGTACTCGGGCCGCACGCTCACCAGATGACCGCGCGCCGTCAAGGCCGCTGCCCACCCTGGTGGGGCGTGGCCCTCGATCTCGACGATGGGGCCGCTTGGGGCTGTCCACGTATCGAAGCCGGTGGTGGGGCCGGCGAGCGTCCAGCGGCCGGCGTGCATGGCCCTCGCCGGCGACTGCTCGTAGCGAAACAGACGAGCTGCGAGCTGCAAGAGGATCTGGGGCTGCGCGTCGCCGCCCATGGTGCCGAACACTGCTGCCAGTTGGCCATCGCGGGTTGCAAGCGCGGGCGAAAGTGTGTGCGGTGGGCGAGTGTTCGGCCGTAGTTCGGCAGCGTGGCCGGGTTCGAGGTTGAAGCCGAGACCACGGTTGTGCAGGTTGATCTGCGTGTTCGGTTCCACCAACCATGACCCGAAACCGGATGCGTTCGACTGGATCAGCGAGATGCCCATACCGCCGGCATCGGTGGCGCACAGGTAGGTGGTGTCGCCCTGTCGGGCAGCCATTGGCCAGTTCCCTGCCCGTTCGGTGTCCAGCAGATGTGCTCGGGAGGCAATCGCGTGTAACAGCGCGTGTCCGTCGGCGGCGGCGTGTAGGGCTGATGGGCGATCGAAACCAGCGACCTTGGCTGCTTCGATGAGCAGGTGCGCGGAGTGTTCGTCGTCGGCGTCCATCGGCAGTGCGAGGCCGCTGGCCAGCGCCGCTGCGCCCAATGTGAGGTAGCCCTGCGAGTTGGGAGGAATCGTCCACAGATCCACACCCCAGGCGCTCGCCGGCAGGGGAGCGACCCACTCGGCCTGGCTGCGGGAAAGGTCTTCGCGGGTGAACCAGTCGTCGCCGAGTTCCAGCAGTCCCTCGCCGAACTCGCCCTCGTAGAAAGCTTCGCGACCGCCGGCAGCGATGGCGCGCAGGGCGGCGGCGACTCCCGGTCGGCGAACGCGATCGCCCGGCATGCGGGCCTGGCTGCTGATTTCGGCGAGGTTCTCGCGACCCTGCGGGTCGAGTCGCGAGATGGACCCGACCAGGAGCGGGCTCGCGGGAAAGCCGTCCTCCGCAAGAGCGATTGCCGGCGCGAGCAACGTCGCCAGCGGCCGTGTTCCGAAGCGGTCGTGGAGTGCATGCCAGCCGTCCACGCAGCCAGGAATGGTCACCGTACGGATGTCGTGGCGAAACGGCATCGTTGTATGACCGTCTGCCCTGAGCCCGTCGCCGCTGGCGCCGCTGCCCGAGCGTCCGCTGGCATTCAGCGCGTGGACACTCGATCCATCATGAATGAGTGCGAACAGATCGCCGCCCATCCCGCATAGGTGCGGTGCGGCGACGGCGATTGCAGCGTTGGTCGCAATCGCCGCGTCGACGGCGTTGCCGCCACCAGCCAGGATTGCCAAACCAGCTTGGGTTGCGAGAGCGTCGGCACTGGCAACCATGTAGTGCGGTGAGCGAGTGGTGTTGAACGGCGCACTCATTGCCACACACCTCGGGTTTGGAGGACGTCCTTCAGGATCAACGGTTTGTCGGTCATGATGCCGTCGACGCCTAGATCGAGCAGCCGGTGCATTTCAACAGGTTCGTCGATGGTCCACACATGCACCTTGATCCCTAGCGCATGAGCCTTCGCGACGAACTTCTCATTGACCACCGTGATCGGGCCCTGGCTCACTGGCACCTGTGCGGCGTTGGCGGCGGGTCGACGTGGTGTGCCGAAGCGAAGCGAGGTGACGCCGGCGGGGCTCAGTGCAGTACACAGGTTGGCGCCGAGCAGCGACTTGAGTTGGCGCATGCGCCGATTGCTGAAGGCCCCGACGCACACGCGGTCGAGGGCGTCGCAGCGAGTGAGCGCAGCAACGAGTGCGGCCACCGCGGTGTTGGTCTTGCAGTCGATGTTGACGCGCAGTTCGGGCCACGTCCCGAGTATGTCTTCGAGCAGAGGGATTGGCGCGGCACCGTCGACGAGCGCCGCCTTCACCTCGCTCCACGGCAGTTCGCTGATGCGACCGGCACGGCCGCAGGTCCTGCTGAGGTCGTTGTCGTGAAAGGCGACCAGTACTCCGTCGGCGGTGACCTGTACGTCAGTCTCGACATAGCGGTACCCGGCATCCACTGCGTACTGGAATGCCGGCATCGTGTTCTCCGGCACGTCGCTGGCACCGCCCCGGTGTGCGAATGGGATAGGCCCATCCCATTCGAGGTAGGGGTGGAGGCGCCCGGTCGTTCGATCATGGAGGGTCATCTGGCCCAGTATCGTCGTTGAACATGACCGACGTGATCACTGTTCGTTCGCCCTACGACAATTCCTTCATTGGTGAGATCCCTGCGCAGACCGCAGCCGATGTAGATCGGGCGGTGGCGATTGCGAAAGCGGCGCTGCACTCGAACCCGCTGCCGCTGTGGAAGCGGGCCGAGATTCTCGATCGGGCTGCAGCCCGGTTGACGGAACGGCGCGAGGAGTTCGCGCAGATCGTGGCCCGGGAAGCGGCCAAGCCGATCAAGACTGCACGGGTCGAGGCCGAAAGGGCTGCAGGCACGTTCCAGTTCGCTGCCGCCGAGGCGCGCAAGCTGGGTGGCGAGATGATTCCGCTCGACGCCATCCCCGCCGGCGAGGGGAAGTTGGGCTTCACGCTGCGCATCCCGATCGGCGTCGTCGGTGCGATTGCGCCGTTCAACTTTCCGCTGAATTTGGTGGTGCACAAGGTCGGCCCGGCCATTGCGGCGGGCTGCCCGGTGGTTCTCAAGCCGGCCAGCCAGACCCCGTTCAGCAGTTTGGCGCTGGCCCAGATGCTGATTGAGGAGTGCGGCCTGCCGCCGGAGTACCTGCAGGTCATCACCGGTGGGGGAGGCACTGTGGGTAACGCGATCGTCGACCACCCAGACATCGCTCTCATCACGTTTACCGGCTCGCCGGAAGTCGGCTGGGGCATTCGGGCACGGGCACCGCGCAAACGGGTTGGCCTTGAGCTCGGCAACAACGCGCCGTGCATCATTGAGGCCGACGGCGATTGGCGCACCGCAGCCGCCAAGATCAAGATGGCCGGCTTCAGTCACGCCGGGCAGAGCTGCATCAGCACGCAGCGCGTATTGGTGCACCGCTCTATTGCCGACGAGTTCACCGCTGCGTTGGTCGAGCATGTCAACACCTTGGTAGTCGGCGATCCGATGGATGAAGCCACCGATGTCTCGGCACTCATCTCGCGCAGCGAGCGCGACCGGGTTGCGTCGTGGGTGGAAGAAGCCCGCGCTGCTGGTGCAACCGTCGCAACGGGTGGGGCGCTCACTGCCGACGGTGTGTTGCTACCGACCGTGATTGCGAATGCGACGCCGGACCTGAAGGTGTGCTCGCAGGAAGTGTTCGGTCCGGTCGTTGCGGTGACCGCGTACGACACACTCGACGAAGCAATCGCATTGGCCAACGACACCAAGTTCGGCCTGCAAGCGGCCATCTTCACCTCCGACATTTCCAAGGCGCTGCTCGCGGTCAAGTCGCTCGACTTTGGTGGCGTGCTGGTGAATGAGGTGCCCACCTGGCGCGCCGACCAGCAGCCGTATGGGGGCCTGCGCGACAGCGGCAACACCCGTGAGGGGCCGGCGTTCAGCGTCAAGGAGATGACCGAGATCCGCATGGTCGTGCTGTCGTCGTGACGCTGCGCTGGGGAGTTTTCGGAGGGTCGAGCCATATCTATCGCAAGAGCCTGCTGCCCGCGTTCACGGCAGCGGGCCACACCGTTGTCGCCGAGCCCAGTCGTGATGGCGAATCGCTGGCGCCCTACGAGGCGATGCTGGCTCGCGACGATGTCGACGCGGTGTACAACCCGCTGCCCAACTACCTGCACGCGGAGTGGACGCACAAGGCGCTCGATGCGGGCAAGCACGTGCTGTGCGAGAAGCCGCTGACCCTCTCGCCGGCCGACACAGCCGAAGTGTTCGACCACGCCGAAGCTGCGGGCCTCACCGTGCTCGAGGCGTACATGTGGCCGCACCACCCGCGAGCGCGCCGCCTGTTGCAGCTCGCGCGCAGCGGCGACCTTGGTTGGTTGCAGAACGGACGGGCCGCGTTCAGCTGGCCGATGGACATGGCCGGTGGCGACCACCGCCTCGACCTACGCGGTGCTGGTGCACTGTTCGACGTGGGCATCTACTGCCTGGCGCCGTTCATGCTGATGGCTCGCCGCGACGCGGTCGTGGTTGGGGCCAACGCAGTTCGCAACATGGCCGGCGTCGATGTGGCGATGACCGGCTGGGTTGATTGGGGCGCGGGTTTCGGCAGCTCGTTCGCGGTGTCATTCGAAGCGCCGCCGCACCGTTCGATGGCCGTGACCGGCAGCGACGCAGTTGTCACGGTTCCGGGCTGGCACGCACCTGGTCCGCTGGACGTCAGTGAGTTGATCATCGAACGGCGTGACGGCACCGTCGAGAACGAGGCGTGTGAAGGCGGCGCGGCCTACACCAACATGGTGCGCCACTTCGCCGACGTAGTTGCCGGCGAAGCCGAGCCAATCTTCGGTCGAGTGGAGAGCCTGCGTCTCGCCGACGTCCTGCAACGCCTCCACATCGCCAGCGCCCACTGAGCAGCCGCCGCCCCCGCAGTTGACACAAAACACCCCCATTTGCGCGCGCAAAAGGTTTCTGGGCAGACATCGTCTCAATCCGGGAGCTGGGTGCATCCAGTCCCGGATTCCGGGACCAGGTTCACCCAGATTCGTGCTGAGCCCGAACCTGTTCCACCGGTCCACCCTTGACTGCTGAGGCTCAGCTCAGATGCTGCGGCCGGCGGCTCTCCAGTACTCGTCTTTCAAAAGGCGTTTGTAGAGCTTGCCGGTGGGGTGGCGAGGGAGTGCCTCACGGAAGTCGATGGTGCGCGGGCACTTCACGTCGGCCAACTGTGAGCGGCAGAACGCGATGAGTTCCTTGGACAACGCTGCGGCCTCCTCGTCGGACGCGGGCATTGTGACCGGCTGGACGACGGCCTTGACTTCTTCGCCGAAGTCGTCGTTGGGTACGCCGAACACAGCGACATCGATCACCTTTGGGTGCGTGACAAGGGCGTTCTCCGCTTCCTGCGGGTAGATGTTCACCCCGCCCGAGATGATCATGTAGGCCTTGCGATCGGTCAGGTACAGGAAATTGTCGGCGTCGAGATAGCCGACGTCGCCGAGCGTGCTCCACGGCTGGCTGGGGTGGCGGGAACTCTTCGTCTTCTCCGCATCGTTGTGGTATTCGAACTGGGCACCGCCCTCGAAGTAGACCGTGCCCGACTCGCCCTGCGGCAAGATTTCGCCTTCCTCGCCACAGATGTGCAGCACGCACCCGATGGGGGTGCCCACCGTGCCGGGGTGAGCGAGCCACTGGGTGCTGTTGCAGTAGACGAAGCCGTTGCCCTCGGTGCCCGCGTAGTACTCGTGGATGATGGGGCCGAACCAATCGATCATCTGCTGCTTCACTGGCACCGGGCACGGCGCGGCAGCGTGGATGACGCAGTCAAGCGACGACACGTCGTACTTCTCGCGCACCTCCGCCGGCAGCTTGAGCATGCGAATGAACATGGTGGGCACGACCTGGCTGACTGTGGTGTGATGCTCTTGAACGAGCGCCAAATACTGCTCGGGGTCGAAGTGTTCCATCGCGACGACAGTGGCACCCAACTGCTGTGCGGCAATGCAGAACCGCAATGGAGCAGCGTGGTAGAACGGCGCGGGGGAGAGGTACACGCTCTCGCCGGTGACACCGAACAGAAGCGTCAGTAACGGAGATACTCCGTTGGCGGTGGTCTCCAGGGAATGCTCCACGAACGCACGCGACACGCCCTTCGGCTGGCCGGTGGTACCCGAGGAGTAGAGCATGTCGATGCCCGCAATTCGGTCGCCGGGCAGGGGTGTCGCGGGCTGGTCGGCGACTGCCGACTCGTACGGGTCGTATCCGTCGACGACGCCGTCGACCATCAGCCGCAGGCCAACGTTGGGAGTGGTGGCAACGATCTCGGTGGCCTGGTCCGCCTTGTAGTGCGAGGTGATGAACACCTTCGCTGCGCAGTCATTGATGATGTAGCTGAGCTCGCCGCTGGTCAGCCGGCTGGACGTGCACGTGTACACCGCTCCGGCGTAGTGGCAGCCCCACACGATCTCCATGTAGCGGTCGTGGTTCTCCATGCAGATGGCCACGTGGTCGCCAGTATTCACGCCCGCCGCGCGCAGCAGATGGCTGAGCTGGTTGGCCGCCGCATCGAGCTGCGCGAAGGTCTGCGTGTAGCCGGTACCGCCCATGACGATGGCGGGCTTGTCGGGATGAGTACTCAGGAACGCGCCAGGAAACATGGCGACGAAGGTAGCCGACGGTACGTTCACGGCATGGATCCGGCGGCCCGCTTCGCAGAACTGGTGAATCGGACAGCTTCCGACACCCATCTCGACATGATGGCGGCTCTCATCGGCGCCGCCTTCGAGGCCGGCGCCGGCACCGCTGCCGAGACCGCCGAGGCAATCGTCGGTCAGGTCATCGTTGGCCTCGACCACCTTGCCGATGAGTGCGCCCCGTCGTTCGACTCCATCCTCTCTGCGCTCTTCATGTCGGGTCGGCTGGCGGGCAACCGCTCCGACTACGGCGATCCTTCCAACTCGTATCTGCACCGCGTGCTCGCCACCGGCTTGGGCATTCCGATCACGCTCAGCGTGTGCGCCATGGAAGTTGGCCGACGTCTCGAGGTACCGATTCAGGGCATCGGCCTACCTGGTCACTTCCTCATCGTGTGCAACGGAGAGTACGCCGACCCGTTCCACGGCGGGCGGCGTTACAACGCCGATGAGCTCGAGCCGGCATGGCACCGCATCACGGGCATGACCGGTGACCTGGAGCGGCGCTTCGTCCAGCCCACCCACACTCGCTCGATTCTGCTGCGCATGCTCAACAACCTCAAGAACATCTTGGTCGCCATGGACGAGCCGGGGCCACTGAGTGTGCTCGCCACACTGCGCGGCGCCTTCCCAGAGTTGACGCAGGAGCGAGCAGAACATGCCCGCTGGCTGCGACACTGGAACTGATGATCGACCAAGTTCTCAAGCGGTCCCTCGGGCAGATGATGCACGGCGTGCAGGTGGTCGGTGCCCACCACGACGGCGTCAGCCGGGCCTACTGCAGCCACTGGGTCAGCCAGGTCAGTTTCGAGGAACCGATCCTGATGGCCAGCGTCTCACCGAAGCACGACACCTATCCTCTGCTGCTGGCCACCGGCCAGTTTGCGGTGAGTGTGTTGGCCGGCGACCAGGTCGCGGCAGGCCAGTACTTTTCGTATCCGGGTCGCAAGTTTCGCTACCTGGCCGACGAGTTTCTGGTGACGTTCCCTGGCACCGAACTGCCCGTGGTGCGAGACGCAATCGCATGGCTGCGTTGCGAAGTGTTCGAAACGAAGGAGATGGCCGACCATGTGCTCTTCTTTGCGCGCGTCGTGGAGGTGCAGCCGGGTCGGCTGAAGGAGCCGCCGTTGCTGTACTCCAGCCGGCTGGGGTGGCGCATCGCTGGCGACAAGGCCCGCGAGCCAGGGATGTCGATTCGTGATGGTCTGCTCGAGCGGCTGGCCTCGCTGGGGATTGCCGATGATGACGAACCCGAGGCGGACGAGTCGTGACGACGTTGACCGCTGGCTCGCCGCTGGAGGCGCCGCACTACCAGGTTGGCCGCCGCACCATCTCGTTCGTCGATCCCGCTCGGGATGGCCGGATGCTCGCCGTCGATCTTTGGTACCCGGCCGCACCATCGGATGCTGAGCCGTCGATCTACGAAGTGTTCCCCGGCGTTGCGTTTGCTGGGGCCGCCGCGCAGCACAACGTGCCGGCGCTCGATGGTCAGTTTCCGCTCATCCTGCTCTCCCATGGCCGTACGGGAATGCGAATCTCGTACTCACTGGTCTGCGAGGCGCTCGCCGCTCGCGGTGCGGTCGTCGTGTCGTCAGAGCATCCGGGCGACACGTTGTTCGACTGGCTCACTGGTACACAGTCCGACGACCGGACCAACGAGGTCAATCGTGTTGCGGACGCGCATCTCGTACTGAACGCGTTGCTTGCTGGAGACCCGTCCGTACCCGCGGACGTTATGTCGGCCGTCGACCACGATCGGGTGGCGCTTGCGGGCCACTCGTACGGGGCGTACACCGCGTTTGCGGTCGCTGCTGGCAGCAGGGGAGTCGCCCCGCATTCGGCGGTGCGAGCGATCGTTGGCTTTCAGGCGTATACGCGGTCGATGAGCGACGCGCTGTTCGCCCGGGTCAACGTCCCCACGCTGTTGATTGTCTCCGAGCAGGACCAGGTGACCCCGGCGACGGTCGACGCGGATCGACCATGGGCGCTGCTGGCCGGGGAGCCAACCTGGCGGCTCGACCTGGCCGGTGCCGGCCATCAGGCCATCAGCGACATCGCCCTCTACGCGGAGCTCGCCGACCACGTTGTCGACCTTCCGGACCTTGTGCGCGAGTACCTGCGGTTCACCGCCGCTGGCTCGCAGGAGGCACACGGGCGCGGGTGGCGCGAGGTCGAGCAGTTGCAGGTGGCGGCCGCGTGGGCGTTCCTGCAGGTTGCTCTCGACATCGATGTCGCCGCCGGCAGTGCCGCCGCCGACACCCTTGCTGCGCTGCCCGGTCTCACCCTCCACCGCCGCTAGCTCATCGCCCCGACAGAGCGTTTGTGTCAAGACCACGAAGTCACAGCCGCAGGTCACAGCTCGACAGCCTTTACGTACAGCGGGTGGAACGGGGACGTGAGGTGGCCGCCCGCTTCGGCCGCGCGGGTACTCGAGAACTATCGTCGCGCCCGTTCTGCATTGGCCGTTTCGCCCGCCCCCGAGATCTGGAGTCACCAATGACTGTCACCGACACCCCGCTTAACACCGACGAGCAGCAGGTCAGCGATCTAGTTGATGCCCTGCTGGCCGAATTCCCCCCGAAGGAAACCGATGTGGTCACCTTCCTCGGCGCCCAGTTCGACAAGGGCCTTGCCTGGGTGAACTTCCCAGTCGGCCACGGCGGCCTCGACCTCAACCCGAAGTTGCAGAAGCTGGTCAACGAGCGCATCTACGCGCAGGGCGCACCGAACCCGATGTACCGCAACCCGATCGGTCACGGCATGTGCGGCCCGACGGTTGCCGTATGGGGCAGCGAAGAACAGAAGTCGCGCTACCTGCGCCCGCTGTTCACCGGCGAAGAAATCTGGTGCCAGCTGTTCAGCGAGCCCGGTTCGGGCAGTGACTTCGCTGGCCTGTCCAGCAAGGGCGTCAAGGATGGCGACGAGTGGATCGTGAACGGCCAAAAGGTGTGGACCACGCTGGCCCATCTGTCGCGCTGGGGTTTGCTGGTTGTGCGCACCAACCCGGAAGCCGTGAAGCACGCCGGCCTCACGGCCTTCGTGGTCGACATGCACGACGCCAACGTGCAGATCCTGCCGCTGCGCCAGATGACAGGCGAGGCCGAGTTCAACGAGGTGTTCTTCACCGATACCCGCATCGCTGAGAAGGAAATGCTTGGCCAGCCGGGCGACGGGTGGCGTGTCTCGCTGACCACGCTGATGAACGAGCGCCAGTCGATCGGCGGCTCCATCCCGCAGCGCGGTTCGGGCACTATCGCCAACCTGATGATCGAGTGGGCAAAGGCGCCGGAGTGGAAGAAGGACGCCGCCACCCGCGACGAGGTCATGAAGCTGTGGAGTCGCGCCGAGATCCTGCGCCTCACCAACATTCGTGCGAACAACAACCGCAAGATGGGCGACCCGGGGCCGGAAGGCAGCATCAGCAAGATGGCTGGCGCCAACCTCAACAAGGACATCTATTCGTGCCTCGTCAACCTGATGGGCGCCGACGCGTTGCTCTACGGCAGCTACGACATGGTGCGACCGGAGCACGCCATGGAGTACTCCACGCCCCAGAAGGCATTCCTGCGCAGCCGCGCCAACTCGATTGAGGGTGGCACCACGGAAGTGATGCTCAATATCCTCGGCGAGCGCGTGTTGGGCCTTCCCGGCGACGTCCGCGTCGACCGCGAAGTCCCCTGGAGCCAAGTCCCCCGCAACTAACCATCCGGAGTGCCAGCCGTCCATCCGAGTGGGTACTCGCACCCCGGGGTGCGAGTACCCACTCGGATGAACCTGTGGCACTCGGACCGACGGCGTGGCACTCGGACCGACGGCGTGGGACTCGGAGGGGTCAGGCGGTGCCGGTGCGGAGGAGGAGGCCGATGAACAGCGCAGCGACGGAAAGCAGTGCGCCCAGTGCGCCACCGAGAGACTTGGCCAGGGTGGAAGCGCCGAACTGATGCACCGCCACGAACACCCCGGCGCCGGCAGCTATCGCGATGTGTAGCAACACCGTGCCCTGATACGCCGACGAGGCTTCGGTGATGTCGATGGCCATCACGTTCCACATGCCGGTGACCACCAGTACGCCGAAGGCCGGCCAGGCCAGTCGGGCGAACGCCTGCGCCACCGGCTTGGTGGCCTCGGGTGCCGCCTTGCGCAGCGCCGGTACCACGCCGGCCAGCGCGAACTGCCCACCGACCCAGATTGCAGCGGCGAGCACGTGCAGGAACAGGCGGAGGGTGGCGAGCGTGGGGGACAGCATGCGGACAGGTTAGGAAGCGACGAGCGTCGCGAGCACATCGCTGGCTGCCAAGCCGCGATCGTCGAACACGGTCGACAGCTCCACGCGCCCGCCGCTCATCGCCGCCGCAGCCACGCCGATGGCAGCCTGCAGATCCCGGATGTTTCGCGGCGGGGGGAAGTATTCGTCCTCGTCGGTGACCCGCAGTATCTCCACGCCGTCGGTCGGCGCGAGGCGGGCAATGATGGCCTCCACCAGCTCCTCGGGGGCCGAGGCACCAGCGGTGACGCCGACTGTGCCATGTAGATTGTCGGGCAGTTCCTCGGAGCCATTGACTCGGAAGACCTGCGGACAGCCGGCCTCGATGGCCAGCTTCTCCAGCGCACGAGTGTTGGACGAGTTGGCCGAACCGATGACGACGATCGCATCGCAGCGCGGCGCCATGGCCATCAGGGCCGACTGGCGGTTAGTGGTGGCAAAGCACAGGTCGCTGCGGCCCGGCGACCACACCTGCGGGTAGCGCTCGCGGACAGCGACGGCCACGCCTTCCCAATCGCGATGCGACAGGGTGGTTTGCGCGAGCAGCGCCACCGGCTCGTCGAACTGGGGGAGCGCGAGCACCTCGGCGACGCTCTCCACGCGACTGATGGAGGCAGGGGCAACCGCCATCGTGCCGACTGCCTCTTCATGGCCCTCATGGCCGACGTACACGATGCGGAAGCCCTTGCCGGCGCGCACCTTGATCTCATGGTGCACTTTGGTGACCAGCGGGCACACCGAGTCGACGACGTAGCTGCCGCGGCTGCGGGCCGCAGCCACTACCTCGGGCGCTGAGCCGTGAGCGGACAACATGATCGGCATGCCCTGAGGTACCTCATCGATGTCGTCGACGAAGATGACACCCTGCGCCTCGAAGCGCTGCACGACAATCTTGTTGTGCACGATCTCGTGGTAGCAGTACACGGGCGTGTCGTGGGTGCGCACCATCCAGGCGAGCGCCTTGATGGCCATCTCAACGCCCGCACAGAACCCTCTCGGCTCGGCGAGCAGCACGCGGTCAACGGTCACGCTGGGCAGGCTACCGGCGGTCGTGGCAGGCCCGCCGGTAGCCTTGGGGACCATGTCTCTGCCCACTGTCGCCGCTGTCGCGCCTGGCTCCGCTGCCCAGCGGGCCGGCATTGCCATTGGCGACGTCGTGCTCACCATCAACGGCACCGTGCCCCGCGACATCATCGAATGGCGCTTCGCAGCCGACGACGCGGAAGTCACCCTGGAGGTGCAGCGCGGCGGGCTGGAGCTGACCATCGAGATCGAGAAGCGCACCGGCGAGCCGCTCGGCGCGGAAGTCTCTAGCGCGGTGTTCGACCGAGTGCGTACCTGCGACAACCACTGCGAGTTCTGCTTCATTTACCAGCTGCCCAAGGGCCTGCGCAAGAGCCTGTACCTGAAGGACGACGACTATCGGTTGTCGTTTCTATACGGCAACTTCACCACGCTCACCCGCTTCACCGAAGCCGACCTGGAGCGGGTGATCACCGAACGCCTGTCGCCCATCAACGTCAGCATTCACGCCACCGATCCTGAGGTTCGCAACAGGATGTTGAAGAACCCTCGTGGTGGCATGTCGCTGCGCTGGTTGCGCGCCCTTCTCGACCACGGCATCGCGGTGCGCGGCCAGGTCGTGCTGTGCCCCGGCGTCAACGACGGCTTGGTCTTTGAACAGACGATGTTGGGTGTGCTGGATCAGTACCCAGAGCTGGAATCGGTGGCTGTGGTGCCGCTTGGCCTCAGCAAGTTCAACGCCGAGTCCGCAATGCGCCTGCACACGCAGGCCGAAGCGCGAGCGATGGTTGCCTCCGTGCGTGACTGGCAGGAGATCTTCCTGCGCATCCTCGGCCGCCGAATGGTCTTTGCCGCCGACGAGTACTACCTCATGGCTGGCCTGCCGTTCCCGGAAGCCGACTCGTATGAGGGCTTCCACATGCACGAGGACGGCATCGGCATGGCGCGCACGTTCGAGCTGGAGTTCAACGGTTCGGTGGCGCAGCCAACTGGCCCGCTGAGCGGCTTCTTCGCTGCCGTCGATGGTGCCCCGGCCGTGGGCTATCGCGCCCCGCGCAACCCTGCTGGCGACACTGGCCTTCGTGGTTGCAGTACCGATGCCGACGTGACTGGCTCGGTCAGCGTGCGGCTGGGCCCGCGCCCGGATGCGCCGATCGGTGTTCTTACCGGCGAGTTCGGCGCCCGCATCATTGGCCCACTGGTAGCGTCTTTAGGCCGCGACGACATCCGCATCATCCCGGTGGTCAACGAATTCTTTGGTGGTAACACAGCGGTGACTGGTTTGATGGTCGGTGCCGACGTGGCTCGTGTCCTGGCCGATCAACCCGCTGGGCATCGCTACCTGCTGCCCGATGTCTGCCTCAGCGAAGGCCGTTTCCTCGACGGCACTACTGTTGCTGAGCTGCCCCGCACCATCGAAGTAATTCCTACCGACGGCATTGCCCTTCGGCGGGCCCTGAATGCCGAGTACGCAAGTGTTGAAGTGTTGGAGAGCGTGTCGTGAGTTTGCCCACAGTTGTCGTCGTAGGTCGCCCCAATGTGGGCAAGAGCACCCTGTTCAACCGTATCGTCGGTGGTCAGGTGGCCATCGTGGAGGATCGCCCCGGCGTCACCCGCGACCGCAAGGAAGTGGAGACAGAGTGGCTCAGCGTCCCGTTCCTACTCGTCGATACCGGTGGCTGGCAGCCCGGCGGCAATGAGCTGGACGAGAAGGTCAGCCGTCAGGTCGAATCGGCCGTGAAAGAGGCCGACGTAGTGCTCTTCGTTGTCGATGCGTCGGTCGGTATGACCGAGGACGACGAGTCGGTGGCGCAGTGGCTGCGCCATTTGAAGGCACCCGTGATCCTGGTGGCCAACAAGGCCGACAACGATCGCCGCGAGAACGACCGCTGGGAGTTCCTCGCTCTCGGCCTCGGCGAACCGCAGGCCGTCAGTGCGCTGCACGGTCGCCGCGCCGGCGACCTGCTCGACGTTGTGGTCAGCATGCTGCCCGAGGGCCAGCGCGAGCCCGTCTTTGACATTCCGGTGGACGACGAGGGCGACCAGCTGTGGAACCCCAACGATGTCGCGCCGCCGCGCGTTGCCATCGTCGGTCGCCCAAACGTGGGTAAGAGCACGCTGTTCAACCGCTTGGTGGGCGCAGACCGCTCGGTGGTACACGACATGCCCGGCACCACTCGCGACGCCATCGACACACTGGTCGACACACCCGACGGCCCGATTGTGTTCGTCGACACCGCCGGTATGCGTCGCCGCAGCCGCATTGATGATTCCGCCGAGTACTACTCGATGGTCCGTGCCTTGCGCGCCATCGACGTCTCTGACATCGCGCTGCTCGTCATCGATGCAACCGAAGGCGTCACCAGCCAAGACCAGCGGCTGGCCGAGCGCGTCGACGCTGCGGGGTGCCCAATCGTGGTGATGCTCAACAAATGGGAGCTCATCGACGACGCCGACCGCCGCTTGGAGATCACCGCCGAAGTGAAGCGGAAGCTGTACTTCACTGGTGACTCGCCGATCCTGAAGATCTCCGCGCTCACCGGCAAGGGTGTCGACAAGCTGCGCCCGGTACTGCAGGAAGCCATCGTGCAGTACCACCGCCGCGTGCCGACCCGCGACGTCAACAAGGTCATCTCCGACGCTCAGCAACGTCAGCCCGCCGGCCACGGCGTGAAGGTGATGTACGCACTGCAGGGCGCCACCGACCCGCCCACGTTCACGTTGTTCGTCAACCGCGAGCTGCCACACACATACCTGCGGTACCTTGAGCGCTCCATCCGTGAGGCGTTCGACTTCGGTTCGACGCCCATCAAGCTGCGTGTGCGTAAGCGCAGCGAATAGGAACAACGATGCCCTGGTGTAACGACAATGCCCTGGTGTGAGGACTGCGCCAAGTACCTGACGCCGTCGGCAATGAACGAGGATGGCACCTGCCCAACCTGTGGGCGAAGTGTTGCCGCACAGCAGCCGATCACCGCCAAGAACCTCAACCTGCATCAGTTGGCGGCGGGCGTGGACGGCGATGAAGACGACATGAAAGCGCCGTGGCACTTCAAGCTGCTGATGGTGCTGCTGATCGTCTATCTGACATGGCGGATCGTCCAGTTGTTGACCTGACGGCGAACCGTTGCGGCGGCAAGTCGGTAGAGTTCTGCGTCGAAACATTCGGGCTGTAGCGCAGCTTGGTAGCGCACTTGTCTGGGGGACAAGGGGTCGCAGGTTCAAATCCTGTCAGCCCGACCGAGACAAAGGCCCCGTGACCTGCAGTGATGCAGTTCACGGGGCCTTTCTCATTCCCATCAAGTTGGGTGGGCGCCCCGTGGCGTCCTCACGACGACTTTCAATCGGTCGCTCCTCACAACGCTTGACTCCGCGGCCGTCGAATTGATCGGATCCTGATCCGAGACCGGTGCATCTGCTATGCGCGGCTACCGTCGGCGTCATGTGCGGCCGCTTCGTCTCGTCCCATTCCGCCGACAAGATTTCGGAGTTCTTTGGAGCGTCGTTCGAGAGCGACGCGACGCTGCCGGCCAATTACAACGTGGCGCCAACGCAGGATGTCTACGCCGTGGTTGCCCACGCCGCCGGCGCTCGCGAGGTGCAGCCGTTCCATTGGGGCTTGGTTCCGAGCTGGGCAAAGGACATCAAGATCGGGTCGAAGATGATCAACGCCCGCAGCGAAACGATCGCCGAGAAACCGGCATTCAAGGGTCTGTTCAAGAAGCATCGACTGATCATCCCGATGGATGGCTTCTACGAGTGGCAACAGGCGAAGGCCGTTGAAGGGATGAGCGCGCCGTTGACGAAGGCCGGCAAGCCGATGAAGACGCCGATGTTCATTCATCGCGCCGATGGCCAGCTGCTGGCAGTGGCCGGGCTGTGGGCGACGTGGCGCGACAAGGCCGCTGGGCCGGATGCCGAATGGCTGCACAGCTGCACCGTCATCACCACTGCCGCCAACGACACGATGGCACCTGTCCACGACCGCATGCCCGTGCTGCTCTCACCCGAGGATTGGGAGGAGTGGCTGGACCCAACCAACAACGACCTCGCTGCGCTGCAGCACCTGTTGGTCCTCGCGCCCAACCACGATCTGGTGATGCACGCTGTCAGCACCGCGGTGAACAATGTCCGCAACACCGGCCCCGAACTGATGCTGCCAGTGGCGGCTGGCGAGTCAGCCGAGCTCGGCCTGGGCCTGTAGCGCGACTCGAATGGCGTGTGCGGCGTCGGCCAGCTCGGCTCCGTCGACTTCGCTGGCTGCGTTGGCAAAGTTGAGCTGGCCCATGTGTTGTGTGGGGATCAGGTGAAGGTGCGCATGGGGCACCTCGTACCCGGCGATGATCAGCCCGACCCGGTCGCACTCGAATGCAGCCTGCTGCGCTCGGCCGATTCGGTGCGCGACGTCGAAGACGTGCGCCGCCAGCGCGGGGGAGAGGTCGACCCAATGGTCGACTTCCTCGACCGGCACAACCAGCGTGTGGCCGTGAGCAAGAGGGTTGATGGAGAGGAACGCAACACACTGATCGTCGCGATGTACGAAGGTGCCGGGGATCTCGCCGTTGATGATGCGCGAAAAGATCGTTGTCATCAGGCGAAGCCGCCCGACGCGGCGAAGATGTCGCCGTTGCAATAGCTGCTCTCCGGCCCGGCCAGAAACCGGACGAGCTCCGCAAGTTCTTCTGGCCGACCCATGCGACCCTGCGGAATCTGCATCACGATGCCGGCCATCATCATTGGATCCACGGCGCCGAGCAGGGGCGTGTCGATCCACCCCGGGCACACGGCGTTCACGCGCACCCCGAACGGTGCTACCTCCTGGCCGACCGACTTGGTGAGCGCGATGATGCCCGCCTTGGCGGTGGCGTAGTGCAGCGCCCCAGCCAACGGCCGCAGCCCGAGCACTGAGGAGACGTTGACGATGGCGCCGCTGCGGGCGGGCGTCATGTGCCGCAGCGCTGCGCGGGTGCCGTAGAAGGTTCCGTAGAGGTGCACCCGAATCATCCGATCCCAGTCCTCGTCAGAGAGGTCGACGGTGTTGTTGGGCGGCACAAGATCGCCAATTCGACCCTCCATCCGCGCCATCTGGTTGGCGATGGCCTGCTGCACGCGGTCCGGGGCGCTCGGGGGAGCGATGCCGGCGTTGTTGATGAGAATGTCGAGGCGCCCATGCCGCTCGGCGGCCTTGTCGATCTCGGCATCGAAGGCCACCGAATCACAGACGTCAAAGATGGCCGTATCGCCACCAACTTCGGCTGCGATGTCGGCGGCGGCGTTCGGATGGAGATCGTTGACGATGATGGTGGCGCCATCACGTGCCAGCCGCCTTGCGAAGGCGGCGCCGAGACCAGAACCGGCGCCGGTGATGAACGCGACCTGGCCGGCCAGCGCGCCGGTTGACGGTGAAGAGTTACTCATGAGCGAAGCGTACGCAAGTACGCTCACCGGCGATGGACGCAACGGATGCAACGGACCCACAACTGTCGTCGCACATGCTGCTGACCGCCCCGAACCTGTTCACGCTGGCCCGCCTGTGCTGCATTCCGCTGTTCATCTGGATGCTGTTTTCTCGCGACAACGTGGCGGGTGCTGCCTTTCTACTGGGCGGACTCGGTGCGACCGACTGGGTGGACGGGTGGCTGGCGCGTCGCTTCAATCAGGTCAGCGAGTTCGGCAAGATGTTCGACCCGACAGCCGATCGGCTGCTCTTCATCGTCGGAATCAGCGGCATCATCATCAAGGGCATTCCGCCACTGTGGTTCTTCTGGCTGGTGGTCATCCGCGAGGTGGTCTTCGGTGGTGTCATCGCCATCGCCACGCTCTTCCTCGGTATGAAGCGCTTCGACGTGACGTGGTGGGGCAAGATGGCCACCTTTCTCCTCATGTTCGCGCTGCCCGGTTTCATGCTTGGCTCCACTGATTTCTTTGCGCATCAGTGCTTCCTGATCGCCGCATGGTTGATGGGCATCCCTGGCCTGGCGCTCAGCTACTACACCGCCATCACGTACGTCCCCACGATCCGCGCAAGCTTGAAGGCCGGTCGCTCCGCTCGCGGCTAACGTGGCCGTCATGCAGGTCCCCGAACACCTCCGTTACAGCAGCGATCACGAGTGGGTTGCCGTTGACGGCACACGCGCCCGCATCGGCATCACCGACTACGCGCAAGATGCATTGGGCGATGTGGTGTATGTGCAGGTGCCCACTCTCGGGTCAGCTGTCTCCGCCGGCGACAGTTTTGGTGAAGTGGAAAGCACGAAATCGGTCAGCGACGTGTATGCGCCTCTCTCGGGAACGGTCGTCGCGATCAACGACATGCTGGGCGACAGCCCCGAGACGCTCAACTCGGATCCGTACGGCGAGGGGTGGTTGTGTGAGATCGAATTCTCCGACGAGACCCAGTTGGCGGCCCTGCTCGACGCAGCGGCATATCAAGCATTGATTGACGGTTAGGGTTGGCCGCAATGGCGTACGTGTTCTGCAACCAATGCGGCCACCGGAATCCTCCGGAGGCGGCCTTCTGCTCGTCGTGCGGCGGCGTACTCGACCGCCGCGGCGACCACACCATCACGCTGGCGAAGCTCGATCCGCTCCTGGATGCGGCTGGCCCTGAGGACGACATCGTCGTCAATCTCGGCGACCTTCCCATGGCGGCCGCATCGCTGGTAGTTCGCAACGGCCCGCAGGCCGGTGCTGCCATGTCGCTCGCCGCCGACGTCACGCGGCTGGGCCGTGCAAGCGATGGCGAGATCAGCCTCGACGACATCACCGTGTCACGTCGGCACGCAGAGATCATTCGCACGGGTCAGTCGTACCTGGTGCGCGACTCGGGTTCGCTGAACGGCACGTACGTCAACAACACCCGCATCGATGAGGCGCCATTGGCCCAGGGCGACGAGCTACAAATCGGCAAGTTCCGCTTGGTGTTCTTCCAAAAGGGCGACGGCTGAATCGATGCCGGAGCACCCGTACCTGTCAATCGGTGAAGTCCTGGCGCTCTTGCTGGAGGAGTTCCCCGACGTCACCATTTCGAAGATCAGATTTCTGGAAAGCCAAGGGTTGATCGACCCCGAGCGCACACCGTCGGGGTACCGCAAGTTCTACGACCTCGACGTCGACCGGCTGCGCGTGATCCTTCGTGAGCAGCGCGAAAACTTCCTCCCACTGCGCGTGATCCGCGATCGGCTGGAAAGCGGAGAGATCGACGAGACCGGCTCGACGACACCGCCGCGCGGATTGCGCAATGTCACACTGCTCGAGCGCGAACCCGGTACGGCCGACAGTGGGTTCGACGAAACCGGCGACTTGGACATTCCCGAGGGCACGGTGGTCTCCACTGGCCATCACCCAGCGGCGCAGCTGCGCGTTGCCGTGCCGCCTGTCGCTTCCTACCTGTCGTCGGTTCCTTCGCCTTCCGCGCCCAATCGGTCAACGACCAACCCAGCCGCTGCATTCCTTTCCGGCAATGGGTCCACGAATTCTGGCGCGGGTGAATCGATCGAGACCGCGCACGACACGTATGTCGCGAGCGAGTTGTGCACGATGGCCGGCATCACCGGCAAGCAGCTCGCGGAGCTGGAGTCATTCGGCCTCCTTGCAGGGCGCGGCTCGGGCACCAACTCGTTGTACACCGCGTCAGACCTTGCCATCGCCCGCGCGGCTGCTGGCTTCCTGGAGCGGGGAATCGAGCCGCGACACCTGCGTGCGTGGCGTCAAGCCGCCGAGCGCGAAGCGGCGTTGTTCGAGCAGTTGGTGCTACCGCTGATTCGTCAGCGCAACCCACAAAGCCGTCAGCAGGCATCAGCGATGCTCACCGAACTGGCCCGCCAAGGTGGCGAACTTCGCACGGCAATACTCAACGCCGCGCTGCAGCATCACCTCGAAGCCTGAACGCCTCGGCGGCAGATACCATCACGCCGTGGTTCGCATGGAATTGCTCGGGGTACGTGTGGAGTTGCCGGCCAACACGCCGGTGGTCCTGTTGCGCGAGCAAGAGGCGCAACACCCGCGGGTATTGCCGATTCTCATTGGCGGGCCAGAGGCCTCAGCAATCCACAGCGCGCTCGAGGGAATAGTTCCGCCACGACCGCTCACCCACGATCTGCTCGTTCTGGTGATCCAAGCGCTGGGCGCATCGCTCACACGGGTGGTCATCACCGAGGTCCGCGAGCACACCTTCTACGCCGAGTTGCATCTCCTCACGGCCACCGGTGAGCAGCAGCTGTCGTGCCGCCCCAGCGACGCCATAGCCCTCGCAATACGCATGTCCACCCCAATATTCGCCGAAGAGGCGTTGCTGGACGAGGCCGCGGTGGAAGCCCCCATCGAGTCCGGCGATGTGGTCGAGGAAGCGATTCTGGACGAGTTCCGCGACTTCCTCGACGACATCAGCCCCGACGATTTCGCCAGCTAGGTTCGCGCGCACCGCGCGATGAGTTCGCGCGATCAGTGCTTGACGCAGGGACCGTTGCCGCCTACGATGGCAACCCTGTTACACAGGCGTAGTTACTCGCGTGTGATCACCAGCCGGAGGCAACGATGAGTGAAGACGGTTTCAGCGGTACCAAGGCCGCCAGCGTGGTGGGCATCTCCTACCGCCAGCTGGACTACTGGGCTCGCACCGATCTCATCCGTCCTTCGCTCACCGACGCGGCCGGCAGCGGTAGCCGTCGTATGTATAGCTACCGCGACCTGCTGGAGCTGCGTGTGATCAAGAGCCTGCTCGACGCGGGCATCAAGCTGGAGTCCGTGCGCAAGGCGTTCACGTACTTGCGCGCTCAGGCCGACACCGACATCGCCACCGCAACCCTGGTGATCAGCGGCAACGACGTGTTGCTGTGCGATGGTGAGATGCTGATTGACATCGTGCGCCGCGGTGGCCAAGGCGTACTCAACGTGTTGGCCATCGGCAGCGTCAAGACGGATCTGGATGCGTCCCTGTTGCAGTTCAGCGATCCCGATGGGTCACTGCTGCTCGCCGCTCAGGCTGTGTAATGGCCGACTTTGAGGTCAGTCCGCTCGATGCCTTCCACCGCCAGTTGGGCGCCAAGATGGTGCCGTTCGGTGGCTGGGAGATGCCCGTTGCCTACCAGGCAGGCACGATCGTCGAGCATCTTGCCTGTCGCAACGATGCGGTCGTGTTCGACGTCTCGCACCTCGGCACCGTGCGAGTCGAGGGTCCCGACGCGCTGGACCGCTTGCAGTGGGCGTTCACCAACGACCTTCACAAGGTGGCGCCCGGTCGTGCGCAGTACACGCACCTGCTTGACGAATTCGATGCGTCCGTGCTTGACGACATCATCGTGTGGTGGGTGCGCGATGGCGTCTTCGACGTGATGCCAAATGCTTCCAACACCGACCGCGTTCGGTCAGCAATCGGGGGCACTGAAACCACCCGCGACCGAGCGGTGCTGGCAGTGCAGGGCCCACGGTCCAAGGAACGGCTGGCGGCGGTGTTCGCCGCTGCGGCAGAGGTCGGTCGCTTTCGGGTGGAGGAGCTGGATTGGCACGGGGCCGGTTGCGTCGTGGCCGGCACCGGCTACACCGGCGAGGCGGGCGTGGAGATCGCGGTGCCGGTCGACGCTGCGGGCGACCTGTGGACGGCCATCACGTCGTGCGGCGTCAGGCCCGCCGGTCTCGGTGCGCGCGACACGCTGCGGCTGGAAGCCGGGTTGCCGCTACACGGCCACGAGCTGGGCGCAGGCATCACCTCGCTGCAGGCCGGGCTCGGTTGGGTAGTGGCGTGGGGCAAGGACGAGTTCCGCGGGCGTGAAGTGTTGGCCCAAGAACGCGAGCGCGGTGTGACGCGCCTGCTGCGCGGCATCGCCACCGACGGCCGACGGCCGCCACGGGCTGATTGCCCTGTGCTCCACGACGGAATGCCAATTGGCACAGTCAGCAGCGGCAACTTCTCACCGGTGCTGGAGCACGGCATTGCATTGGCGTTTCTGCCGCCCGACCTCCCTGACGGTACCGAAGTGAGCATCGATGTTCGGGGCTCAGCGCTGGCCGGCCGCATCGTGCCGTTGCCGTTCGTCGCCAAGAAGTAGGCGCCAAAATGTAGTTGACGCGTCTAGCGCGCCTTGTTGGCCGGACGCGAGGTTGCGGGCGTCCGCCTGGCGGCAGCCTTTTTCGCCGGCTCAGCCTTCTTCGCCGGCTCAGCCTTCTTCGCGGGCGCGGCTTTTTTGGTGGCGGCGTTCTTCGCTGGGACCTTCTTCTTGGGTGCTGCCTTCTTGGGTGCTGCCTTTGGGGATGTCGCCTCCGCGGCGCGCGGCGGCGGGTGATTGGCGCCACTCGTGAACTGCGCGGCGCGGGCCGTTGCGCCGCCCGAGCGCAGTGCTGCCAACGGGCGCAACCCGAACCATCCGCCAGCCGTTTCGGCCATCTGGCCCAACGGCGCCAGGCGCTGGGCCAGGTCGCCGAGAGTCTGCATGAAGTCGCCGAGCTCCTTTGGCAGTGCGAGCAGCGTCGGGTTCGAGATCGTCTCGGCAAAGCGAGTGAGACTGGGGGCAACCAGCTCGATTGGCCCGCTGAGCTGATCGACCAAAGCATCGGCGGTCTTGATGGTGCGCGTGATCTGCGGCACGAACGCCTTGATCGGCTCCTCGACAGTGTCGAGCAGGCCGTTGACCCGCTTGGCGACGCCGTTGAGTTGGTCCATTGTGTCGTTGAACTTCTCGATGCTGTCCAGGAACTGCGTGACGCCACGCTGGAACTGAGCGATCGACTTACTGATGCCAGCGAAGGGGTTACTGCTGCCGAACAGACCCATCAGGTCGCCCAGCCCGGGAGTGGAGCTTTCTGCCATGTGCTGGACCGTAGCGCAGCGACGGCTCAGAGGTTGGCGTAGGCCTCGAGTGGCTCGCAGCTGCAGATCAGGTTGCGGTCGCCGTACGCGGCGTCGATGCGTGACACGGAGGGGAAGTACTTCGAGGCACGAACTGAGTGCAGCGGGTATGCGCCCAGCTCACGCGAGTACGGTCGGTGCCACTCGCCGAGCAGGTCCTCCGCGGTGTGCGGTGCCATGCGGAGCGGGCTTTCTTCGAGAGGCCAGACGCCATCGGCGACCTGTTCAATCTCGACGCGGATGGCCAGCATTGCATCACAGAACCGATCGAGTTCGTGCAGGTTCTCGCTCTCCGTTGGCTCGATCATCAGCGTGCCGGTCACCGGGAAGCTCATCGTCGGGGCGTGGAAGCCGTAATCCATCAGCCGCTTGGCGACATCGTCGACACTGACCCCTGTGGCTTTCGTGATCGGCCGCAGGTCGAGGATGCACTCGTGGCCCACTCTGCCCTGGGCGCCCGTGTAGAGCACCGGGTACGCATCGTTGAGGCGTGCCGCCAGATAGTTGGCGCTGAGGATGGCAGCGGCGGTGGCATCGCGGAGACCCTGTGCACCCATGAGCGCGACGTAGACCCACGAGATGGGCAGGATGCTGGCCGAGCCGAACGGCGCGGCGGACACCGGGCCGACGGGCTGGTCGTGCGCCAAAGGATGGCCGGGCAGGAACGGCGTGAGGTGCGACCGTACAGCCACCGGGCCAACGCCCGGACCGCCACCGCCGTGAGGGATACAGAAGGTCTTGTGCAGGTTGAGGTGGCTGACGTCGGCACCGAACGCACCCGGCCGGGCCAGCCCAACCAACGCATTGAGATTGGCGCCATCCACGTAGACCTGTCCGCCGTGCTGGTGGACGATGCTGCACACCTCGGTGATGCCTTCCTCGAAGACGCCGTGGGTGGACGGGTAGGTTACCATCGCCGCTGCGAGTTGGTCGCCGGCCGCGGCAGCACGCGCGGCGAGGTCGCCCAGGTCGATGTTGCCCTGGTCATCGCACGCAACCACGACGACCTTGAGGCCGGCCATCACTGCGCTCGCCGCGTTGGTGCCGTGCGCGCTGGACGGAATGAGGCAGACGGTGCGCTGCTCGTCGCCACGGCTGCGGTGGTACGCACGAATCGCAAGCAGGCCGGCGAACTCGCCCTGGCTGCCGGCGTTGGGCTGCAGGCTGACAGCGTCGTAGCCGGTGACAGCAACCATCATCTGCTCGAGCTGGCTGATCATCTCGCGGTAACCGATGGTCTCGTCCTCTGGCGCGAACGGATGCACGTTGGAGAACTCGGGCCAGGTGACGGGCATCATCTCTGCCGCCGCATTCAGCTTCATGGTGCACGAACCGAGCGGGATCATGGTGCGATCGAGCGCAAGATCCTTGTCGGCTAAGCGACGCAGGTAACGCATCATCTCCGTCTCGGTGCGGAACTTGCTGAACACGCTGTGAGCGAGAAACTCGTCACTCCGACGACTGTGCAGCCCATCGCCGAGCGTCGCATCGTCAGCGGGTAGCAGGGCATCGGCATCGAAGAGTGCAAGCACTGCCCGGACGGTGGCGAGCGAGGTGGTCTCGTCGAAACTGAACGACACGGCACCTGCGTCAACCAGTCGCAGGTCGAGGCCGGCGGCGTGGCCGGCAGCGATGACATCGACAGCTGTGCACTCCACGCACAGAGTGTCGAACCAGCTGTCGTGACGCAGCACGGCGCCACTCGTACGCAGCGCGCCAGCGGCCAGCGAGGCCAGCCGCTGCACACGCTCGGCGATCAGCGATAGACCCTCCGGGCCATGCCAGCTGGCATACAGCCCAGCCATGTTGGCCAGCAGTACCTGCGCGGTGCAGATGTTCGAGGTGGCCCTCTCGCGGCGGATGTGCTGCTCGCGGGTCTGCAACGCGAGACGCAGCGCAGGGCGACCCTCGGTGTCGGTGCTGACGCCGACCAGTCGGCCGGGCAGCGACCGTGCCAGCGCATCGCTGGTGGCGATGAACGCCGCGTGCGGACCACCGAAACCCATCGGCACGCCAAACCGCTGTGCCGAACCGATGGCAATGTCCGCGCCCAACTGACCTGGGGGAGTGGTGAGCACACATGCGAGGAGGTCGGTAGCGACGACCACGACGGCGCCAGCCGCGTGGGCGCGATCGATCGTCACTCGCCAATCTGGCACCGCGCCACTGGACGTAGGCAGACTGAGCAGCACACCGAAGAAGCCGTCGAAGTCGGCGGCCTCGGTTGCAAGGTCGCGCGTCACGATCTCAATGCCGATCGGCTCAGCGCGGGTGTGCAGCACGGCGATCGTCTGCGGGTGCGTGTCGTGGTGGACGAGGAACCGGTCGCCAGCGACTTTCGAGGTGCGGCGTGCCATCGTCATCGCTTCGGCAGCGGCGGTGGCTTCGTCGAGCAGCGACGCGTTGGCCAGCGGGAAGCCGGTGAGCTCGCCGATCATCGTCTGAAAGTTGAGCAGCGTCTCCAGGCGCCCCTGGCTGATCTCGGGCTGGTACGGGGTGTAGGCGGTGTACCAGGCCGGATTTTCCAACACATTTCGCTGAATCACTGGCGGGGTGACGGTGCCGTAGTAGCCCTGCCCGATGAGGCATGTGCGGTGGGCATTGCGGTCGGCCAGGCTGCGCAGTTCGCCCAATACGTCCTCCACGGTGCGGCTGCCTGCCAGCGGCAATGCTCCTTCGAGACGAATGGAGGCGGGCACGGTCTGGCCGAGCAGCGTCTCCATCGAGTCGACTCCCAACACGGCCAACATGTGAGCCTGTTCGGCAGTGGTGGGACCAATATGGCGGCCAACGAAGTCGTCCGTGCCCAGCAGGCTGGGCAAGCCAACGTGCGGTGCGGGCCCGGCGTCATCAGCCGAGTCGGGGAGAGTGTCGGGGAAAGTCATGGGAAGCCTCCAGGCCATTCGTGGCGCGTGCGAACTGCTTCCCCCGCTGTCATGGATGCCTGAGAGCTTCTCCACCTGCCGCGTGAGCGACCTGCAAATTTCCCCGTCGGCGAGCCGGACAGAGCCGACTGCTTTCCAGCGTTGCCCCACCCGGTCGGTCCGTTGGCCTGAGAGATTCCGGGGAGGTTGCTCCTTCGGCGCCCCGGCGCTGGCTGCGTCGGTGGCTCTCCCGGCCGGGTGCAATTGGCACTGCGAACGTTACCTCGTTGGATGAGCTGCGCCCGCGATGACGCACTGCGCCGCTGCTGATGATGCTGCCCAATGGCCTGGCGATGCAGGCCACTCGCCAGGAGCCGGTACAGCATGTGCATCTCGGCCATTGCCAGCTCGGCCTGCGGTTGAACGTGAAGGTCGACCCGACCAACGCTGACAGCCTCTGGACTGACTGGGCAAGCCCGGGTCTACTGAGCTGTTCACCGGTCTACTCGACCGTGCCGTACGCGCCAAGGTCACCGCTGCTGTGTGCGGCGGTGACGTCGGCGACCGCAGCGCGTAGTGCGGCAGCGAAAATGTCGATCTTGCCCTCGTGCACCGCGTTGACGGTGCAGTGCAAAGAGGCGGGCGGGCCTTGACGGTCCACGTACCAGCCCTCGCGCCAGAGCGCGTCGGCGACCGCGTAGACGTCGAGCTGCGTGGGGTCGGTGGCCACGAAGGCCAGCAGTGTGCTGTCGGGCGCCGCAAGTGCCTGCAACTCGGGCATCGTGGCCACTGCGGCTGCCAGCTGCAGCGTTGCCTCATGGGCGGCGGCGGTCAGGCGGAGATAGCCGTCGTCGCCGAGGTAATTCATCACGGCCCACGCTGCGGCCATGGCGCCGCCGCCCTTGGTGCCCAGCACGCCCGACGAGCCGTATACGCCGCCCAGCCAGTTGTCGGTGACGAACGTTTGGTAGTTCCGTAGGCGCTTGCTGCGATGCATGATCACTGACGCACCCTTGGCGGTATATCCAAACTTGTGCAGGTCGACCGAGATGCTGGTCACGCCCGGCACTGAGAAGTTCCACGGCGGAATGTCGTGGCCCAGACGGGCCATGTAGGTCAGCACCACGCCGCCCATACAGCCGTCGACGTGGCAGTTGATATCGCGCCCCGCGGCGAGTGCAGCGATATCGGCAATGGGGTCGATCACGCCTTGCGGGTACTGCGGTGCCGAACCGACGAGCAGCACTGTGTTTTCGTCGATGGCCGCCTCCATCGCCGCGACGTCAGCTCGCCAATCAGAGAGCACCGGGATGCGCCGGCTCTCGACGCCGAAGTAATAGCAACCCTTCTCGAATGCAGCATGCGCGCTGGCCGGCAACACCACGTTGGGGTTGGCGATGCCGCGCTCCTTGCGACCCCGTTCGCGGGCCGCCTTCACGGCCATCAGCAGGCTTTCGGTGCCACCGGTGGTCATGAAGCCCGCACCCTCCGGTCCGGCCCCCAACCACTCACCGACGATGCCGACCACATCGCTCTGTATGCGGCGCAGGCTGGGAAAGGCGTCAGTGTTCAGGGCGTTTTCGCTGGAGAACTTTGCGTACGCCGCCTCGGCAACCGCCAGGACATCGGCACCAGCGCTGTACGCGAGCGTGAATGCATAGCCGTCGCGCCAGCGGACATCGTTGGCCTTGAAGCCGTCGAGCTGGGCCAGGACATCGTCGCGATCGAGGCCGTGAGAGGGGAGTGCCATGCCCGCAACGTACCCGACTCAGGCGAGGATGACCGTCTACGCTCTCCCCCCATGCCGACGCCCACCCGTGCTGACTTTCTGCTCGACCCTGACCTTGTGTTCCTCAATCACGGCTCATTCGGCGCAGTTCCTCGCGTCGTACAGGAGGCGTACGAAGGCTTGCAGCGCGAGATGGAACGGAACCCCGTTGCGTGGCTGCAACGGCGCGCGCCGGAACTGCTGGCTGACGCGCGTGCGCGCCTCGGAACGTTCCTCAATGTGAGCGGCGAGGACGTCGTGTTCTTTCCCAACCCAACGATCGCCGTCAACATGGTCGCCCGCAATATTCGTCTCGAACCGGGCGACGAGGTGCTGACCACGGATCACGAGTACGGCGCGATGTATCGCACGTGGCGCAAGCTGTGTTCCGAGTCGGGGGCCACCTACGTTCGTGCAGCTATCCCCACTCCCGTGACCACCGCCGAGAACTTCGTCGAGCGGGTGTGGGCCTCGGTGACGCCGCGCACCAAGGTGCTGTTCCTCGATCACCTCACCAGTGCGACGGCGCTGATCTTTCCGGTTGTGGAGCTATGCCGGCGAGCGCGTGCTGCCGGCATCGTGTCCATCGTGGATGGTGCGCACGTGCCTGGCCACATACCGCTCGACCTTTCCCAGATTGGCTGCGACATCTACACGGGTGCCTTACACAAGTGGGCGTGCGCCCCCAAGGGCTGTTCGTTCCTGTACGCCCGACCGGAGGCGCAAACATGGCTCGACCCGCTCGTCATCAGCTGGGGTTGGGAGAGCGACCACCCCACCGACTCGCAGTTCGTGGATTATCACGAGTGGCAGGGGACCAGAGACCTTTCGCCGTTTCTGGCCGTGTCGGCAGCGCTCGACTTCTGTGCGGCTCACGACTGGCCCGTCGTGCAGGCGGAAGGTCATCGACTCGCACTCCTCACTCGGGCGCGTGTGAACGAGCTCACCGGCCTGGAATCGGACAGCCCCGATTCCACCGAGTGGATAGGACAGTTGGCGTCGATCCGCCTACCCGACCACGTCGACACGGTGACGATGAAGGCACGCCTGTTCGACGAGTTCCGCATCGAGGCGCCGCTGCCCGAGTGGAACGAGCAGAAGTTCATCCGCGTCAGCTTCGCTGCGCACAACACCGAAGCCGACTCAGACGCCTTGGTCACTGCCCTGAGACAGCTGCTCTAGCTGGAGCTATCTCAGGCCAGACGCACACCGCCGTAGGGGGAGGCTGGCATGACTGGCTGGATCACTGCCCTGGTCGTTCGCGGGACCATGTGAGATCCTTCTGTCATGATGCGGTTCTGGAGCACTCCCGGCTGTCATGGTGCTCGACGCGGCCGGTTCGTGCCCGATGATCGGGAATCTGTTTGATTGGTTGTTGCGAACGTTAGTTCTGTTGGTTATGTTGTTGTGATGGATGCAACCGCTGCGCATTTGCTGGTCGACTCGATCGGTTTGCTGCCTGTGGAACGTGGGGGTTTGTTGCGGGTGGTGAAGGATTGTCATCGGTTGGCGAGTTGGGTTGAAGCCCAGCGGATGGCGGCGGTGGCGGCGCTTGCGGATGATGGTGAGCGGTCGCTTGCGGGTGATGTGGCTGATGCGGCCAAGACGTCGCGGTTTGAGGGTGATCGTGTGGTGCAACGGGCGCAGGCGGCTGGTTTGATGCCCCAGTTAGCGGAGGCGTTGTCGGATGGGAAAGTCAATACCCGTCATTTGGATGCTGCTGCGAATGTGTTGCGTCGTGCCAAGCCTGAGCAGCGTGCACAGTTGGTGCAGCGGTCCAAGCAGTGGGGTCGGGCGGCGACTTCGATGAGTGTTGGTGAGTTCCAACGGTTCGCCGAGAAGGAGCTGCGCGATGTGCAAGCCGATGATGGTGTTGAGCGTTTCGAGCAGCAACGCCGTGATGCGCGATTGAAGATTTGGAAGGACGAAGCGACCGGGATGGTGATGGGCCGGTTCGCGTTGGATCCGGAGAACGGCGCGGTGTTGATGGGCGCGGTGCGCAACATGGTCGAAGCAATGTTCCATGACCGTCAGCCCGAGACGTGTCCGACGGATCCGTTGGATCGTCAAGAGCACCTACAGGCGCTTGCGTTGATGGCGTTGATCCGCGGTGAAGGGGCCGGGGTGGGTCGCCCGGAGGTGATTGTGGTCATTGACTACGAGACGCTGGTCAACGGCATGGGTGGTTCGTCTACGGTGCGTGTGTCTGATGATCTTGATTTGCCGGTGGAGACCGTACGTCGTATGGGTTGCGATGGTGAAATCATCCCAATGGTGCTGGGTAGCCAGGGTGAGGTGCTCGATGTGGGGCGCTCAGCGCGGTTGGCCACAAGGGCGCAACGGCGGGCGCTACGAGCGATGTTCCAGGGTTGTTGGATACCTGGGTGTGATGTGGCGTTCGATAGCTGCACGATCCATCACCTGTGGTGGTGGGAGCAC
>JAYUCY010000029.1:0-4923 GCA_043740085.1 Ilumatobacteraceae bacterium | reverse complement strand
GGCAGGTATCCCGACGTTCAACCTCGATCTGATCTACGGCGGTGCGGGCGAAACACTCGACCAGTGGCGCGCCACCCTGGAGGGTGCGATAGCGCTTGCGCCGTTACATATCTCTGCGTACGCACTGACGGTGGAGGCCGGGACGCAATTGGCGCTGGAGCCCGAGCGGCATCCTGACGACGACGACCTCGCCGACAAGTACGAGCTGGCCGACGAGCTGCTCACCGCCGCCGGCCTGGCCAACTACGAGGTCAGCAACTGGGCCAAGCCCGGCCACGAGTGTCGCCACAACATCCTGTATTGGCAGCAAGGGAACTACGTGGGCTTCGGCAGCGCTGCTCACAGCCACCGTGACGGGCGCCGTTGGTGGAACGTGCGCACACCGGAGCGCTACATTGCGGCGGTTGAGGGCAACGAGACCACACAAGCAGCGGGCGAGACGCTCGACGAGGCAACACGCCATGTGGAGGGCCTGCAATTGGCCATCCGCATGCGCGATGGCGTACCGGCCAGCGCGCTCGATGTGGATGGGCTCGAAGGATTGGTCGAAAGTGACGGCGAACGTGTGCGACTGACACGAACAGGCCGTCTTCTCGCCAACGAGGTGTCGTTGCGGCTGCACTGACTGCTAGATTCAACGATCGCTACACGGGCGTGTAGCTCAGTTGGTTAGAGCGCCACGTTGACATCGTGGAGGTCCTGGGTTCGATTCCCTGCACGCCCACGCAGTCGTACGTCCCATACCGGTACGAGTGCCACGCGACCGGTACGAGTGCCAGCTCGCCAACCGAGTGGGCACTCACACCCCGGTATCCGAGTGCCCACTCGGGTGTCGGGAATTGGGCGTTAGCGTCAATCGTCGTGTCCGACGAATTCGCCGCTCGCGTGCAGGCTGCCGCTGAACTGTTGGAGACAGTGATCGCCGACCGGTCACTTCTCCAAGACCTTCCGCTCGAGCAGCGCACTCGGCTCCTCAGCGCAGCCGGGGATGTGTACGAACCCGATGTCGAGGCTCGCCGCCGCCAGATCAAGGCCGAGCGACGGGAGGTAAAGCAGCAGAAAGCCCAGCGCGACCAGGGGGCACTCAACGAGACCGGCATCCGGTCGCTGCGGGCGAAGCCCGTCTTCACAACACCAAACGTGTTTGCGCCATCGCTGACGGGGCCAGATGAGATCGACGACTCCTCAACCTCTGAGGAGCGCGAGTCGGCGCAGCCGCAGCACTGTTACATCTGCAAGCAGAAGTACTCGCAGATTCACCCGTTCTACGACCAGATGTGCCCCGAATGTGCAGCGTTCAACTACGCCAAGCGCAGCGAGACGGCAGACCTGAACGGGCATGTGGCGCTCCTCACCGGTGGTCGGGTGAAGATCGGCTATCAGGCGGGTATCAAGCTGCTGCGTGCCGGCGCACACCTGATCGTGACGACGCGGTTTCCCCGCGACTCGGCTCAGCGCTACGCGCAGGAAGCGGACTTCGCCGACTGGGGGCGCCGACTGGAGATCTTCGGGCTCGACCTGCGCCACACGCCGAGTGTCGAAGCGTTCTGCCAGCACCTGCTGGACACCCGCGATCGTCTGGATTTCATTGTCAACAACGCCTGCCAGACGGTGCGGCGGCCCCCCGACTTCTACCGCCACATGATGGATACCGAATCCGCTGCGCTCTCCACACTCTTGCCCGCGGCGGCTGGTTTGCTCGGTGCCTACGAGGGGTTGCGCGGCTACGACATGTTGTCGACGGGCCGCTCCGACGAGGTTGCCGCCTCACCGGTGTTGCCAGTTGGCGTCACCCACTCGGCGCAGCTCTCGCAAGCCGAATTGCTGCGAGAGGATCTGGGCGGACGCGGCGACCTCTTCCCACAGGGTCGGCTGGATCAGGACATGCAGCAGGTGGACCTGCGCGACAGAAACTCGTGGCGCCTCACCCTCGCCGAGGTGTCGTCGGTCGAACTGTTGGAGACGCAGCTGGTCAACGCGGTTGCACCCTTTGTACTGAACGCACGACTGAAGCCGCTGATGCTGCGCACCCCGGGTCGCGACAAACACATCATCAATGTCTCCGCAGTCGAGGGCCAGTTTTATCGACGTTTCAAGACCACCCGCCATCCGCACACCAATATGGCCAAGGCGGCACTCAACATGATGACGCGCACATCGGCTGCCGACTATCACGCCGACGGCATTCACATGAACAGTGTCGATACCGGGTGGGTGAGCGATGAAGACCCCGTGCACATTGCTGAGCGCAAGACCATGCAGCATCACTTCCATCCGCCGCTCGACATCGTTGATGGCGCAGCGCGCATTGTCGACCCGATTATTGACGGCATCAACACCGGCCACCACGTGTGGGGACAGTTCCTGAAGGACTACCGGCCCACCGATTGGTAGCTGAGCACCCACCCGCTGGTTGACTAAGCAGTCCATGCCCGTCCTGCTCGCTCTCGGTTCTGCGCTGGTGTACGGCGTAGGCGACTACTTCGGTGGTCGGGCCAGCAGGCATCAGGCCAGTGTGATCGTGGCCGCGCTCGGCCAGCTGATCAGTCTGGTATTGGTGCTCGCGGCGGTCGTGGCGATGGGCACGCCGGTGCCCTCGCTGGGCACGTGGGCGTGGAGTACATTCGCTGGCGTCATCGGCGCACTCGGCATCGCCGGGCTGTACCACGGCTTTGCTCACGGCGAGATTTCGGTGGTGGCGCCAACCAGTGCAGTTGTCGGCGCGGTGGTGCCAGTCGTTGTCGGTCTGCTGATTGGCGAGCGCCCTAGCGGCCTCGCGCTGGTCGGCATCGCGATCGCAGTGACTGCAGTGGCGTTGGTCAGTGGTGCGATTGCCACCCATCAACACACCACGCCGCCGCGGATCGTGGTGCTCGCGGTAGGTGCCGGCGCCTGCTTCGGCCTGCTGTTCGTCGCACTTGACCAGGCTGATTCAGACTCGGGCGTATGGCCACTGGTCATCGCCCGCCTCGCGTCAGTTCCGATGCTGATCGGCTTGGCTGGGCTGACCCGAGCACGTCCGGCCCGCCACCGTGAGTCGCTGCATTTGGCGGTCGTTGCCGGGGTCTTCGACATGGGGGCCAACGTCCTGTACCTCGCCGCGGTCCGTGGCGGCATGTTTACCATCGTGTCGGTAGTCGCCTCGCTCTATCCCGCCAGCACAGTCGCACTTGCCTTCACGATCGACAAGGAACGCCTCACCAAGTGGCAAACGACCGGGCTGGTCGGCGCCGCGGTGGCTCTCGTATTCGTCAGCCGCAGCCGGCAGTAGTTTCGTCGGCCGCAGCATCAACGACGACCTGGCTCTCGCGGGCATCTCCGGCGAAGATGCCCTTTGCCATCAGGCTCGGCTCGGCCTTGCGGCGCGCAAGGTAGACAGCTGCCCGGCCGGCGTGGATTTCGGGGTCGCCAGGCGCTGCCCAGCCGGCAAAATCCGCGAGATGGCAGGCGAGCCGCACGTCACCATCGGCAAGTGCCTGGTCGGCGAAGAACATGCTGCCGCCGATGTGGTCGGCGTGGCCGTGGGTGTAGACGAGATGGCTGACACGGGCGCTGCTCCAACCACGCAGCGAGTCGCGCACGGCCTGGTCGCTCTGCGCGCCCGATGCATCGAAGCAGACGAGTCCGTCCTCGGTGCTCAGCGCGACGCAGTGGCTGAAGCTCTCCACCATGGCGATGCCGTCGGCGATTTCGCTCAGCTCGTTGGTGACTCGGTTCACCGGCTGGTCGGTGAGTCCGCTGTCGATGATGCGCGCCGAGAGTGCAAGAAGGTCTGCCATGTGGCCGACCGTAGCCCCCGAGAGACGGGGACGGCGGCTAGCGGGGGAGGCCGAGTACGCGCTCGCCGAGGATGTTGCGCATCACGTTCGAAGTGCCGCCCATGATGGTGTAGCCCGGCGCGTAGGTGAGGCCCTTGGTCACGTCGTCCCACAGCATTGCTTGCGGCCCCAGCACTCGCGACACGAAGTCGCTGACGCGTATCTCGTGTTCGGTGCAGAAGCATTTGGTGGCTGCGCTGAAACCGGTGGGCGCCTGCTTGAGCACCTCACGGATGACGAGAATACGGCCAATCCGATAGCCGATCTCCAGTCTGGCGATCTCGTCGCGCACCACCGGGTGAGTGGTGTCCGCGTGGGCGAGCGCCGTGAGATAGAGCGCATGGTTGCTGACCAATCGATCAATGCCGCCACGCTCGTGTTCGAGCTGACGCATCGTTTGCTTGAACGCCCCGCCCTCATGACCGACCAGGTTCTCCACCGGCACCCGCACGTCGGTGAAGAACACCTCGCAGAAGTGGCGATTGGTGGTCATATCCATGATGGGGCGAACTTCGATACCGGGCGTATCCATCGGCACGATGACTTCGCTGATGCCCGCGTGCGGCGGCCCGTCCTGCGACGTGCGGCAGATGAGGTAGCAGTAGTCGCTGACCGCTCCGAAGCTGGTCCAGATCTTTTGGCCATTGATCACGAACACATCGCCTTGGCGATCGGCGGTTGTCTTCAAGCTGGCCAGGTCGCTGCCCGCGTTCGGCTCGCTCATGCCAATGCACCAGGTGGTCTCCCCGGCGACGATGCCAGGCAGGAAGAACGCCCGTTGGTCGGGCGTACCGTATGCCAAGAGCGCGGGACCCATCTGGCGGTCAGCGAACCACGAGGCGGCGATCGGTGCGCCGGCCTTGATCAGCTCCTCACCGACGATGAGACGGTCGATTCCTGGGCTAGCCGGGCCGCTGTACTGGTTGTCCGGCCAGGTCATTCCAATCCAGCCATGGCCGGCAAGTTCCTTGGAGAACTCCTTCGAATACCCATTGATCCACGAGTCGTTGCTGCGGCCGTAGCGAGCGACGGCATCGGCAGCCACAGCGGCCGCCTTCTCGCGTAGTGCCAATTGCTCGGGTGTCCAAGAAAAGTCCATCGTGCC
>JAYUCY010000028.1:0-11562 GCA_043740085.1 Ilumatobacteraceae bacterium | reverse complement strand
GGCACTCGCACAGGCGACGTGGGACTCGGATGTGGGGTTAGCCCCACCAGCCGTTGACGTCGAGGATCACGTGCACTGACACCGAGGCAAACACACACAGCGCGCCGCCGGCGGACAACGACACCATCGCTCCGTTGGCAACTGCCTGACCTGCGCTGAAGTTGACGTTGGAGGTCGGTGGCTGCCCACCACACGGGTATGCGGTGATGTACCCGTTGTTCGCTTCGCCAGCAGCGGAAGTCACGTTGAACGAGACGGCCTTGGCGGTCGCTGGGATTCCACGTTGGCCGGCAACCTGCATCACGATGGTCTGGCCCGCGCCCAGACGCTGCCCGCCGGTCCCGAAGTTCATGGTCGCGTTCCACCTGTCTCGAGTGTCGACCCATCGGAACGGAGCGCTGGGTGTGAAACCAGTTGCCGACGAGGGCACCATGTAGCCGAACACGTCGACGATGATGTCGAGGCCGGTGTTGCTGTACACGCACACCGAACGGCTTGCGGACAGCGCCGTCGTGACCGTATTGGGGCGGACGTCGCCCGCTGCCGTGTTCACGCTCGAGGTAGGTGGGAATTCCCCGCACGGGTACACCGTGACGAAGCCCGCCTCGTCAGGGTTGATGGTGGTGACGTTGAGCATGGCCCCGGTGGCGTCCTGCGGTGCAGCCGGCAATGGCAGCTCCACGACCTGCCCAGCGTTGAGGCGGCCACTGGGCCCGATGCCCTGTCGGGTGTCCATCACCCGGTCGGGAACAACGGCCGAGAAGCGCGCCGTAGCTGCGGACGAGTAGAAGCCCGAGATGTCGATGAGGATGTCGGTGGTGACCGGTGAGAAGGCACAGATGTTGCCCCCGCTGTCGAGTGGCGTGGTGCCGGCATTGGACACCGCTTCGCCCCCGGGGAAGTTGAGCGTCGACACCACCGGCATCGGGTTCGAGCAGTTCCAGATGGTGAGGTACCCCCCACCAGCTGCATTGGCGACGGTGAAGTTACCGCTGACCGCAAGGGCGTCAAGCGGCAGACCGAGGCGGCCGGTGAGCTTGATTCGCTTGGGGACTCCACCCAACAGCCGAGTGGCACCACTGTTGACCCGTGAGTCCACGAATCGGGCGGGGGTGATCGGCTGCCATCCCGTGGGAACGCTGGTGGGAGTTGCCGACGGCGGCTGGCCGGTGAAATCGGCAGCGGCCGGGTCGACGGTGAAGCTCCAGGTGACGCTCCGAGCGGAGGTGTTCACCGACACGGTGTAGACGCCCGGCGTGAGCGCGGAACGGGGCATGACGATGGCGGCGTTGTCGCCACCCAGAATGCTCTGTGCCGTACTGGTGGTGTTGTGGCGGCTCAGCACACATGTCTCTACCGGGCCGGAAGGGCCGGTCATGGTTGCCGTCGGGTTGGCGGAGAAGTTCTCCGGCATCATCGCGATGACGGGCAAGCCTGCGCCGGTGTTGCCCCATCCGCACAGCTGCACGGGGTTCGGCGACTCGGCTATGAACTTTGTGAGGTTGGTGACCATGCCGTCGCCGGGGAAGAGGATCGGCTGGCTGATGCCCTGGCTGGGCCCGAGGCCCCGGAGGATGTCGAGCGTCGCACCCGAGTGCCAACGCAGTGTGGCGGAGTTCTCGCACTGTCCATAGCCAACGCGCTGTAGGTTCGGGCGCAGGATTCCGATGGCGTGGAACGGCCCGGTCATCCACAGTTCGACGAACGACCTGTTGCTGACACCCGTTGCACTGTTGACTGCCACGTTGCCGTTGTTGCCTGCGGAGTCGCCCTCTGGCGTGTAACCCGCGGCACCAGGAACTTCGTCGTGCGCGATGTCGTTGAGCAGCATGTAACACGAGTGGTTGTACGCACCGGGCGACAACGAGGTGTCCTCGGTGACCGGCGGCAGGCTGGCCATGGCGCGGTAGTAGTTGACCGCGGTCAGCCAATCGGCACCCGCGGAGATGAACGGCGGACTGGGGTTCGCCGCCTGCGCCGGAGCGACCACCATCACTGAGCAGACTGCTGCTACAGCGACAGCAAAGATGCTCCGTCGTCGTGCAATCATCACCAGATTCCTCCTCGATCCGCCCAGGCTTCGATACCTCTATCGACTTTCGAAGGCCTGCCTTGAGGCTCGCTGAACGAACTTGCTGGTCTCTTGACGAAGATCCGACGGTTGCGAGAACCTTGGCGAGGCGAGGCAGTCAACTATCGTGGCCCCGATGTCGCCCGCAGCCGCTTCCACGCTGAAGCGCTGTTGTGTGGTCGCGATCGTCGCTGTGGCGGGGCTTGTACTGCGAGTGCAGATTCTTGATGGCTCGATGGGTGCGCTCTTCGCCGACGAGGCCTACAGCGGGCTGCAATCAGTTGGCGTGATCCGAGATGGCCGGTTCCCCATCGTGATTGACGGCAATGTCTATTCGGCCGCACTTGAGGCGTACCTGTTCAGCCCAATCCTGGTGTTTGCCGGTGGCAGCATCGCAGTCTTGAAGTGGCTCTTCGTCGGCGTGTGGGCAGCGGCCGCCGTCACCGCGTTCGGGGCCGGGCGCCGCCTGATGGACAACCGCGCCGGTGCAGTTGCTGCCACCCTGGTGTGGCTGGCTCCGGGTGCCATGTTGGTGCTCAGCACGCGGGCGTATATGGGGTACTCGTTGGGGTTGGCAGTGACGGCGGGTGTGTTGTGGGCAGCAGCCGTTGTCGCCGACCGCGGCACCGCAACGGCCCGTTCGTCGGCGTGCCTCGGCTTTCTTGCCGGGCTCGCCTTCTATCTCCACCCCATGTTTGGTGCGGCAGCGGCACCGATGGTGGCCGTAGCCGCCGTCGTCCACTTCCGCAACTGGCGTCGATGGTGGGTACCCGCGGTCGGCGCTGCGCTCGCCGCCAACGCCGCGTTCATTGGCTGGAACGCCATCAATGGGTGGCCCTCACTGCACTCGAGTCTGCCGTTCGAGGGCACGTATTTGGAGAGGCTGAAGGGCTTCGGCACTGGGCTGCTGCCACGGGCGTTTGGCTTGCGCACGTTCGCCGGCGAGTGGGTCTTCGGGCGCTCGCTGGGTCTCGCTGTCTACGGGCTGCTGCTCGGTGGCGTGATTGCCGGATGCGTCGTCATCGCGCGTGCCAGTGCTCGGCCCAGCCGATGGCTGCTCCCTGTGGCCTTGGCGGGAAGCTTTCCGCTGATGGCGCTGCTGACACCGCTGATCTTTGTGGCCGACGGCCGCTACGCAATCATCGTGTTCCCCCTGTTCGCGATCGCCTTGGGCGCGGCTGTTTCGGCCTTGCTGTCAGCGCTGTCCGCCCGCCAGTTTGCAGTCGGGCTTGTTGGCATCGGCGCATTGTGGGCGGCCGTCACGATCGTGCCGTTCATCCATCAGCAGCAGGGCTTCGAGAGTGCCGACCCGAACGCATGGCAGCAGCGAGTGATCGATCGCCTGGACGAGGTGGGCATCACTCGCGTCGCCGGCAACTACGGGCTGGTCCTACCCATCGAGTACCGAAGCGACCAGTCGATCCGCGTGGCCATCGCCGGCAACCCGTATGTCATTCGGTTCCCGACATCGCAGCGGCTCGTAGAAGGCAGCCCACCGGACGAGGTGGCGTTTCTCTTTCCGCCTGGCGATCTGGACCCAGGGTGGTTCTACCTCCCGCTCGCTGAGTACCGTGTCGAAGACTTCGGCGGCATCATTCTCTATCTTCCGCCTGCGGCGGGCCGCTGAGGCAAGGAAGCGCACTATGTGGCAGGGAAAGACGTTGGCAGTTGTGCTGCCCACCTACAACGAGGCCGGCAGCATTGCCGACTGCATCAACGCGTTTCACTCGCTCGGCATTGTCGACGAGATCGTCGTCGTCAACAACAACGCTCACCCTGATACAACGCCAGCAGTGGCGTCCACCGTTGCGCGCGAGGTGCTCGAGCCCATCCAGGGCTACGGGGCAGCCATTCGCCGTGGCTTCGCCGAGACGGCCAACGCCGACCTGGTGTGCGTGTGCGAGCCGGACGCAACGTTCGACCCTGCCGATATTTTGAAGCTGCTGCCATTCACCGCCGACGTCGACCTCGTACTTGGTTCGCGCACCGTGCAGACGTTCATCCTGAGTGGCGCCAACATGGGGCTGTTTCTGCGATGGGGTAACTGGGCGGTCGCCAAGCTGACCGAGGCACTGTTCAACACGGTGTACCTCTCCGATGTGGGGTGCACGTTCCGGGTCGTCACGCGCGCCGGCCTGACCCAGCTGACGCCCGAGTTCAGCAGCAACGGGTCATCGTTTGGCTACGAGATGATGCTGCACGCGGCGCGGCTGCGGGTGCCGCTGGTGCAGGTGCCGGTGAAGTACCTCCCTCGCGTCGGCGAGAGTTCGGTGACCGGCGACAGGGTGAAGACCGTTCGACTGGGCATGTCGATGATTGGCCTGTGCCTGCGTCACCGCTTCCGACTCCCGCCTCGCTGAACCCTTACTTCTGAACTACTGCTTGCGGCACTCCCACGTCACAAACTGGTGCGACGGCAGCCACCCCATCGACGTCGCCTGTGCGTCGGTGGCGATCACCGTCAGGTCGGCGGGCCGGGCGTGGCGCACCATGTCGACGACGTCGAAGATGTCGCCGTCGGGTTCTGCCGGCGGAACCTTCCCGGTCAACACGGCGGCGAAGTTGGCGGTCACCAGCGCGGTCGCAGTAAACCCTGCGGCGCGCACCATGTCGGTGAGGTCCCAGCCGAAGTTCCAGAAAACCGGCGTATTGTCGGCGTGAAATTCGGGGGTTGTCGGCGCCGCGGTCACACCGTGCAGCAGCGGCACTTGCAGATAGATGCGGCCGCCCGGCAACATGACGCGGTACAGCTCGGCCAGCGCGCGCTGCGTTTCGGGGACGTGCTCCAGCACATGCGGGGTGAGCACCACGTCGAGCGAAGCGTCGGGCAGCGCAATGGCCTGCAGGTCGATCTGCAGATCGGCGCGGTGAGCACCCAGATCGAAGTCGCTGGCGCTGTAGTTCAAGTGGCGCCGCATCAGTTCGCGGTACTCGTCACCCATCCGCGGGCTGGTCTCCAGTACGCGGACCTTGCGGCGCAGGGCACCACGCTCCGCCGCGCACCACAGCAGGAAGCGGTCGCGGGCCACCGACCCGCACTGCGGGCAGGTTGCCGACTCGACGTGGTGGCTGCCGAGGAAGGCGCTGCCCGACCAGCCGCACACGTTGCAGGTGGCGGCTGCATCGGACCGCAACCGACCGAGGCGCGCGCCGTGGTTCAGCTGCCACCAGTGCGCCGGAGCAACCACGCCCAAGCTGCGACCGAGTGGACGGAGTGCCTGCTTGCAGACTTCGGGAACGAACCGGCTGACCCGAGGCAGGACAGTTGGCACAGATCGTTGCACTGCGGCAGCGTAGCCCGTAGGCCGCTGAGCCAACGAGGGTCCGCTGTGCGCCCACCGGGCTAACGTCGCGCCCATGGCATCGATCTCAGGACTCACTCGTCGACTGCGCGCCTTTGCGGCGCTCCCGTCGGAAGTGGCCGCGCTCCGACAGGTGGTCGATGAGATGAACCACATCATCGTGACGCTCGTACCGGCCACCAATCACACTGTGACGCAGCTCAACCACGATGTACATGCCGGAGCGGAGGACGCACTTCCCCTGTTTGTCGGCTTTGCCGAGCGGCTCCGGCTGGATGCAGATGTTGCCATTGGGGCGACGCAGGTAATCGAACGCCAACTGAGCGAGCTCGAACACGCGATTGCGAACATTCGCAACAATGGCTGAACTGAAACACGTGCTGGTTGACGCTCGGGCTGTCAATCATCCCACCGCCCGCAATCGTGGCGTCGGGCGCATGACCCTCGGGGTGCTCGGCGGGCTGCAGCGAATCGGTGCACCCCTCACCGCGTTGGTTGCAACCGACGCTGAGGCAGCGCTGCTCACCAACTCCGTTCCCGGTATCACCATCGACCGGTGGAGTCCGCAGGTAGTTCGACAGCACACACGACCAGACACCTGGTTCCTGTGCACCCAGTTGATGCTGCACCCCATCCCACTCGACGTCGTGCCGAGGACCATCACCGAGGCGGGGTTGCCGGTCGCGGCCATCATGTACGACGTCATCCCGGAGCGCTATCCAGAGCTCTATCAGGTCGAGCCGAATCCGCGTGCACAGGTCAAGTTGCGCGGCATGCTCACCCGAACTCTGGATGCGCTGCTCGCCATCTCTCAGTTCGCTGGCGACACCGCCGCTGCCGAGTTGCGGTTTCCCGCCGATCGCATCCGGGTCATCGGTGCCGGGGTCGATCCGGCCTTTCAACCGCCAACCACCGATCCTTGGCGACGGTTGCAGTCTGCCTTGCGCGACGATGGCCGCTCGGTGGTGCTGACGGTGTCGGGCACCGACTCGCGGAAGAACACCGAGCGGCTCCTGCGCGCGTGGGGCTTGGTTGCGCCCGAAGTACGGGCAGCCCATCGACTGGTTGTGGCGGCGGCAGTCAATGCCACGCTGCTACAGCAGTGGCAGGAATGGGCCGACGAGGCCGGGGTTGCCGACAGCGTCACGTTCACCGGTGGGGTCACCGACGACGAAATGGTCGCGCTGCACCAGGTGGCACGGTTGGCGATCATGCCGTCCATGGAGGAAGGCTTCGGGCTGCCGGTGCTGGAGGCAGCCGCCTGTGGCTGCCCGGCGATCGTTTCCAATGTCTCGTCGCTTCCGGAAGTTCTCAGCGAGCCTGCTGCCGAGTTCGATCCGTACGACGCCGCTTCAATTACGCGTGCTGTGGAGCGCGCGCTGACTGACGAGGACCATCGCGACGTGCTGCTTGCTGCGGGCCGTCGCGCGGTCGAGCGCTGGACGTGGGCCAACACGGGACAGGCAGTGATGGATGCGATGGCGCAGCTGGGGCCGCGGCAGCATCGCGAGTTGCGGCCGCCCGCGCGACGCGTTGCGCTGATGGGCCGCTTCGACGAGTCCGAGAGTGGGCTGGCCAACTCTGCGCTCGCCGTTGCCTTCCGGGCGTTGCCAATGGCACCCGAATTGCATTTGCTGGTGGACAACGACGGCAGCGCGCAGCCAATTGGTTCGTCACCACTGCGCCTTCCGGCGAGGGCTCTTGGGCGCTACGTGCACCGCTCCCTGTTCGATGAGATCGTGGTGCTCGAGTCCACCGCCACAGGCCGCCGCCAGGCGAAGGCTCCGTCGCACGGCTCGCTCGGGCTGTCGTCGGACGCGGCGAGCGACGCCATGGAGTTGCTCGTATGGCTCGGCATGGTCGACGAGCCGAGTTGACCGCGCCGCCGGTTGCCGGTGCTCGTTCGTTAGCATCTGGGCGCTCATGAACCTTGCCGACACACCCCTCGTGCGCGTTGTCGTGCTCTCCTTCGACGGTGGGCAGATGACGATCGATTGCATCGAGTCGCTCCTCGCCAGCCACTGGCCGGCCGAGCGAATGGAGATCGTGCTCGTCGACAACGGTTCACTGGACGACGTCGCCGATCGCGTTCGCGCCGACTACCCGACCGTCCGGCTCCTGGAGCCGTTGGAGAACCTGGGCTTCGCGGGCGGCTGCAACCTGGGTATGCGGCTTCCCGGCGAGCATCAGTTCGTGGCCCTGGTCAACAACGATGCCACGGTCGAGCCGGGCTGGCTGCGGCCGCTGGTGACTGTGGCCCAGTCTGCGCCCGACATCGGCGCCGTCAGCGCCAAGATGCTGTTCTCCGACCGCTACCTCGGTATCGAAGTGTCGGTTCCTGGCGCAGCGAAGATCAACCGCAACGACCCGCGCGACCTTGGCGTGCGAGTCTCCGCGATGCGCATCGATGGTGTTCGCGCCGACGCTCGAGTGTCATTCGACGAAGACTTCTACGGACCCGAACTTCCCAACTCAGAGTACGACGAGGAAATCGCCCGCTGGAGCAGAGCTCGCGGTTCCATCCGCATTGCTATCGAGCCGGGCAAGCCGTTGCCGCACGTTGTGTCGCTTCGGCTGAGTAGCCCCGACCCGCGCGTGGTGACGTTGACCACTGAGACCGAAACGCACACCCTCGACATTGGCCCGGAGAGAACGTGGTTCGACATACGCCTGGGCGACGAACCGTTCGATGTGATCAATAACGTCGGCTCCAATCTCTACCGCGGTGGGTTCGGTGGCGACCGAGGTTTTCTCGAACGCGACCTCGGGCAGTACGAGCAACCCGCCGAGGTGTTTGCCTGGTGCGGCGGCGCGGTGCTGCTGCGACGTGATTACCTCGACCAGGTCGGCCTGTTCGACGAGCGCCTGTTCCTCTATTACGAAGACACCGATCTGTCGTGGCGTGGGCGGCTGCAGGGCTGGCGCTACCTCTATGAGCCAACGTCGGTAGTTCGCCATCGCCATGCCGCATCGTCGGGCGTGGGCTCACCCGTGTTTCGTTTCTACACAGAGCGGAATCGCCTGCTGGTCTCGGCCAAAAATGCGCCGGCACGACTTGCCGCGCGCGCTGGCCTCGGTGAAATCCGGCGCTTCGTTCGTTGCCTGCTGTCGGCGTACATCCTGCGGCCGCTGCGGCTGCAAATGCCCGAGCGCCACGAGTCCGCTCACCGTCGAAAGGTCGTGGCCAGTTATCTCCGTGAGCTAGGGCCGATGATTCGCGATCGCCGCGCCGCCGCGCCGCCCGTCGACCGTTCGTCGCTGATGTCGTGGGAGGTCACCAAGTGACGCCGACCGGGGAAGGAACAGTCGCCCGCCAACGGGTTGCTGTCTACAACCTGTACTGGAGCACCTACGGCGGCGGCGAGCAGGTGGCTGGGGCAATCGCGCAGGCGCTGATGCACGACCACGAGGTCGTCCTGCTGGGGCCAGAACCGATCGACATCGAGGCGACGATCGCACGCTTGGGTGTCGACCTCACCGGCTGCGGCTACCAGCGAGTGGTCGACGATCTCTCTGCATCGGTGGCCAGCGCCGACTTCGACCTGTTCATCAACACCACCTATCTCAGCTCGGCGGTGAACCACGCCGCAGCCGGCCTCTACTACGTGCACTTCCCTGGCCAGCCGCGGACCACGCGCCAACGTCTCACGCAGTTGGTGGCCGGCTGCGGTGCCGGCGTGCTGCGCGGCGTGAGGGCCGGCAAGCTGCAGCGCATTCATGCCGGCTTCGAGCGACGGACCCGCAATATCGATTGGGTGGGCAGCTACACGACGTTCCTGGCCAACTCCACGTTCACCGCCGGCTGGGTCACACGGCTGTGGAAGGTGCCGTCGGAGACGCTGTATCCCCCCGTGCGGCCGGAGGTTGTGCCCGGTGAGAAGTCGCCGACGATTGCGGGTCTGGGTCGTTTCTTCGACCCCAAGTTCGGGCACTGCAAGCGGCAGCTCGATCTGCTGCACGCGTTCCTTGCGATGGAGCAGCCCGACGCCACCGGCTGGCGCTTGGAGTTGGTGGGTGGGGCCGATGCCAGCAGTCGTGAGTACGCCCTCGCTGTGCGCCGCGGCGCACTCGGGCACCCGGTGGGTATCCACTTCAACGCCCCACGCTCGCTCGTTCAAGAGACACTGGCGGCGGCCGGCATCTTCTGGCACGGTGGCGGGTTCGGCGAAGACCCCGACGAGCACCCCGAGCGCTTCGAGCATTTCGGCATTGCGGTGGTCGAGGCAATGGCGGCGGGGGCGGTGCCGGTGGTGTTCGGCGCAGCTGGCCCCGAGGAGATTGTGCGCCATGGCGTCGACGGCTACCACTGGCATACACAGGACGAGCTGGTGCATTTCACTCGCCGCCTGATCGCCGACGCAGACCTGCGCGCGGCCATGTCCGCCAGCGCGCAGGCCCGAGCCAACGACTTCTCTCACGAAGTATTCACTGCCCACTTGCGCGACACGGCAGCCCGTGCCACCCAAGCCGCCGCAGTCATTTGACCGTCAGGTGACGTAGGCGAAGACGTCGACCAAGACCTGGGCATGGCCGAGGTCGTTGTAGATCGAGATGTGCCCGTTGGCTCCGACTGCGACCATGACCATGTTGGGCACGATCTTGCCGCCGATCCAGTTCAGGTTCGATGAGTTCGGTTGAGGACCACCCGTTGGCCATACCGTCAGCCAGCCCCAACTGTCGGTCTCGGCGGCAGTCACGTTGAGCATCACCGCTGTGGCGTTGGCGGGTACGCCACCGACTCCAGCCACCCGCACACTGCGAGTTTCCCCAGGCCCAAAGATCTGCTTGGGAGTACCGAGGCCCGTGCGACTGTCAACAACGCGAACGGGGTCGACAGCAGTGGTCTTACCGCCCTTGCTGCCGTAATAGCCGAATACGTCGACCACAAGATCCGTGTCGGTCTCGAACACGGCGAGACGAATCTTGCCGTCCACGCCCACCTTGACGACCGAGAGGTTCGCTCTGGTCTGGGCGGGATTGAGGTTGAGGTTCGACGCAGTCGGCATCGGCTGGCCGTCGGGATATGTGGTCACGAAGCCGACCCCGGTGGCGGCGCCACTGGTGATGTTGAGCACGACGGACTGCGCGTCGGCGGGGACGCCCGAAGTGCCGGCCACCTTCAGCGCCCTGTCGTCGCCGACCCGGAAGCGGCCGCCAATGCCGCCGATGTTGTTGCGGGTATCGAGAAGTCGAGCTGGCGTCGCTAGCCCGGTGAAGCCAAGGCCGCCTTGCACCACGCTTGAGGCGCCCGTGTCGTACCAGCCGGCCACATCGGCGATCACGTTCATTGCACCGAAACCGGCGTAAGTGAAACGAATGGTGCCACCGGCGCCCACTCGCGCCAGCACCAGGTTCGGCACGGTTTCGCCGGCGCTGAGGTTGAGGTTGGAGGTGCTGGGGAGTGCCCCGTACGTGGCTTGGTCGTCGAACACATCGCCGACTCCTGCGGGGCGCGGCGAGACCGACACGTACCCCCACGCTGGCGGGGCGATTCCGGTGACGTTCAGCAGCACCGCCGACACGCCCGATGACGGGATACCACCCACACCGGTGACCTTCAGCTCGTGATTGCGAGTCTCCGCGCGACGGTTGATCGGGTTCGGGTCGCCGAGGCGACCATCGCCCGGCCGCAGCGAGCCGTTGTTGATGCCCAACCCGAAGCGAGTGTCGAGGATGCGTGTGGGGCTGACCGGGTGAAACCCACCAGATGGCACCGGCACGTTGCCGAAGTCGTAGGTGCAGATCAACATGCCGAAGCAGGCAACGTCGAGGTCGATAGCCGGCACATGGCCGTTCTCGATGTCCATGAACCCGCGCACCTTGCGACCGGTGGCCCTGTCCTCGATGAACATCAGGTAGTGCCCGGGCCAACCAACGCTGCCGCTCCAGCGGCTTGCCTTGTTGGCTCCGCTGGCGAACGCGCCCACCGAGGTACCAGTGCTGCTGTACTTCGTGTCGCTGCAGGTGTCGGGGTAGCCGCAGGGAATCTGAAACATGTCGACCAGCACCCGGCCATCGGTGACCGGTGTGGAAGAAGTGATCGCTCCCTCGATGCGGAACGCATCGAGGGCGCCGAGAGTGGGCAGCGGCTCCTGGCCGAAGTCGAAGCCGGTGCCGCTCTCGCGCCCCGCAGCCGCACCTCCGAAGTTGCCCGTCCAAATGTCGTAGGGGATGCCGATGTTGCCGGTC
>JAYUCY010000027.1:0-2040 GCA_043740085.1 Ilumatobacteraceae bacterium | reverse complement strand
GCGGAGGTGTCCGGGTACCTGGTGGGCTCCGCCGCCTTCAAAGCGGTTGGGACGAGCGATCCTCGTCCGGCGGGTTCGATTCCCGTCCACCTCCGCCAACAACGCCCAGGTCAGAGGCAGTTTCAGTCGGCGATTTCGCGTCAGTGGTCACAGAATGGTCACGGCCGGGCAACGTCAGTCGCCGACGAGCGGGTCACCAACGTCGACGTATCGCTCCAATTCCGGTTGATGTCACTCGTTTGTGGAGCGATGTGCGAGCGCTACTGGCTCAGCCGGCGGGTGAATCGCCGATCTCCTCGCGCCAGTTGTGGAATTCGACTCGTAGGAGCGCGAACGTCGCGTCGGTCACCTCGAACGCGCTGCGCGGCAGATCGTCGAGCACGCCGAACGCATCGCGCAGCACGGTGAGATTGAAGCCGAGATCCTTCGCGGCCGCGAGCGACTCGAGCGTGCGGCGGGTGAAGCGGTCGCGCAGCGCATGCACGTCGACGAAGTCCCTCGGAGCGGCTCTGCCGAACAAGGCAAGCAGCTTGTCGCCAGCCAGGTCGTCCAGTGCTCGCACGGAGCCGAACGGCATGGCGATTGCCGCGTGTGTGGCTGGATCGAAGCCGACGTCGACCTGGGTGGACTCCCCTGTGGCAGGGTCGGCCACTGACATCTTTGCTAACCCGTGATCGGACTGCTGGACGTCAACGGCAAGGCCTTCGTTGAGTAGGCGATCGCGGATCGCCGGCCAGAGCCGGTCGACAGCGGCGCGAGTTGGACCGAAGCAGTCGAGGTCACGGGTGGTGCGATCCACCACCTCGTGCGCTATCAGGGCGCCACCCCCGGCCAGGGCGAAGCCCTCGGCCTCGGCGAGCGAGAACACCAGTCTTGCGACCCGTTGCTGGAACTCAGACAGCGACATGCACGCGGTGTTCGTGAATCCATCCGTCCCACGCCTCATGCACGGCCGGCGGCAACCACAGCGAGTCCCAGATGGCCAGCAGCGTCGACTGATGAATCCACTCGCGGACATCGTCCTGCGAACCCTCGCGCAGCACGGTCGCGTACACGACGCGCAGTTCGGAAGGGTCATCGAGATCGAAGTTCGAACTCGGACCGGACCATGAGAGATGCTCGGGCAACGTCACACGCCCGTGCCACTTCCCACCTGCGGTCTTCCAGTTCGGAGGGGGCGTTGCGGATCGCCACCACGACGGTTTATCGACATCGGACATCTCAACACCTCCTTGCTTCGTGAGCCTACGTGGCCGACGCAGACATCGACGTCCAATGTGTGGCCGAAGCCCCGTGCTGGACCCCGGAGTAGTGCGATGTCAGGGTGCCAGTAGGGAATCGGCTCGGAATGCGGCGTCCAGGTGTGTCATCCGACGCGCACGAGCCGGGGCGCGTAGTACCGAGCTGTGTCGCGGTTCGGCGGCACTCCGAGCCAGCGCCGCGCGATAGTCGACGTTCTCAACCAGGTTGCCCGACAGGTCGGGGTGGGGTGGGGTGGGGGTCAGGGCCTGGGTGGCGGAGCAATGAGCAGGGCTGGTTGCTCGAGCAGCGCTTTGATGCGCTGGACGAAGGTCGCTGCGTCCCAGCCGTCGACGATGCGGTGATCGAAGCTGGACGACAGGTTCATCATCGTCCGCGGTACGAACGTGGTGCCGTCCCACATGGGACGGACCTGCATCTTGTTGATCCCGATGATGGCCACTTCGGGATGATTGATGATCGGTGTGGTGACGAGACCACCGAGCGCACCCAGCGACGTGACGGTGATGGTGGAACCCGACAGCTGGTCGCGCGTCGCGGTACCGTCACGCGCCGCACCGGTCACTCGTGAGAGCTCGGCGGCGCTCTGCCACAGGTCGATCGATTGCACATCGCGCACGACGGGCACAATCAGACCGTTGGGGGTTTGAGTGGCGATACCGATGTGGACCGCGCCGTATGTGGTGAGGACCTGCTCGTCGTCGTCGAACGTTGCGTTCACCTGCGGCTGGTCGGCCACCGCGAGCACGACGGCACGCATCACGAACGGCAGCACCGTCA